>CAMLET010000458.1 GCA_946479125.1 uncultured Flavobacteriales bacterium | reverse complement strand
CTAGAGAAGTGAATAAACTAAAAATTTATGGAGATGAAAAGGCTATTTGACGAACTGTCTTTCGAAATGAGTAGGGCTACGACCAAGAAATACAGCACGAGCTTCTCACTTGGGATTTTAGCTTTGAGCCCGACAATTCGTCCCGCAATTTATTCTATTTACGGATTTGTTCGCTTGGCCGATGAAATTGTGGACAGTTTCCACACCTTCAATAAGGCAGAATTGTTGGATCGTTTTGCGCAACAAACGAATGAGGCATTAGAAGAAGGAATTTCTCTAAATCCCATTCTAAATTCGTTTCAATCAACGGTTCGGGAATTTGGAATTGACCGAGAGTTAATTGATCAGTTTTTACATAGTATGTATATGGATTTGAATGATTTGGAATACAATGTTGAATTGTATGAAGAATACATTTTAGGTTCTGCAGAAGTGGTTGGCTTAATGTGTTTGCGTGTTTTTGTGCATGGTGATCAAGAACAATATGAAAAATTGAAGCCCTATGCAATGAAACTAGGATCGGCATTTCAGAAAGTAAATTTCCTTCGTGATATTAAAGACGATAATGAAATTTTGGGTAGGTCTTATTTCCCGTATGTGCAGACCCAAGGTTTGAACAGCGATACAAAAAACCGAATTGAAATTGAAATAGCTCTTGAATTTAAAGAAGCACTGATAGGAATTAAGCTATTACCTGAAACTTCTCGATTCGGAGTTTATCTGGCATACAGATACTATTTATGCTTGTTTCGCAAGATTTGCGATCTTCCAGCAGAACGTGTTTTGATGGAACGAGTGCGTGTCCCAAATGGGCAGAAATTCTCCATCATGTTAAGAAGTTACGTACAGTATAAACTAACAGTTTTATGAGTAAAAAGAGAAAATCGTGATAAAGGTTTTGAAGAAATGTTAACGCCGTTTATTTGAATAGGAGAGATGAAGTACAAACTAGAACGAACTCAAATCATTAATTGTGAAATTACAACTGCGTGGGATTTTTTTTCGTCGCCTTACAATTTGTCGAAAATAACTCCCGATGAAATGCGCTTTGAGGTGTTGAGCAAAGATTTGAAAAATCATATTTACAATGGAATGAGTATTGAATACAAAATTTCCCCCTTTAAAGGTGTTTCAATGCTTTGGAGAACAGAAATTAACGATGTTGTAGAACAAAATTCTTTCGTTGACATCCAGAATAAAGGGCCTTACAAATATTGGCGACATCTACATGAATTTGAAGTAACAAACGATGGTGTATTAATGAAAGATACCATTGATTATGAACTCCCATTTGGTCTTCTGGGGCAGCTTGCTCATTGGTTGGTGGTAAAAAGAAAGTTAAAGAAAATCTTTGATTACAGGTATCAAACGTTGGAACGGTTATTTAATGGAAACTAGGAAATGAATGTACTAATCGGAATCGCAACTTTTTTCTTGATGGAAGGTCTAACTTGGATCATCCACCGTTATGTCATGCATGGATTTCTTTGGGCTTTACATAAAGATCATCACGATCACAGCAATGAAGGTCCATTGGAAAAAAACGATTATTTCTTCGTGATTTTTGCAATTCCTGCAATTATCTTGATCTTTCACGCAACACTCGTCCATAGCGGGGTAGAACTCGCTATTGGACTTGGTATTACTGCTTATGGAATGGCTTATTTCTTTGTTCATGATATTTTCATTCATCAACGAATCGGAATAATGAAGAATACTCAAAACCCCTATTTTCTTGCCATTCGACGCGCTCACAAGCAACATCATAAACATTTGGGTAAGCATGAAGGTGAATGTTACGGCTTTTTGTGGGTTCCGGTTAAATATTTCAGAATGTACTTTAACAAATCGAAATTATGAAAGCGCTCACGTATTTTGCCGTTTTGTTCGCTACCATATTCGTATGCTTTCTGTTTTCATTTCATCCGAAACTGAAATTCAATAAACACTTTAGTTCTTTTCTGAAAGCTTCCATTTTAGTAGCTATTCCGTTTATTGTTTGGGATATTTATTTTACAAAATTAGGCGTTTGGTGGTTTGATTATAGTTATACAACTGGTATTTCGTTTTTCGGTTTACCAATTGAAGAATGTTTATTTTTCATCTGCATTCCGTTCTCTTGCGTTTTCACTTATTACTGCCTTAACAAGTTTATGGATTTGAGAAAGCTCGAAGGATTGAATACGATAATCAGTTGCTTTTTCATTCTCTTGATGGCCGTCTCAATCGTTTGTTTTTATGATAAAATGTATACTCTACTAACATCGGTGGTTCTGTTGATGACATTCATTTATTTACAATTCATTGCCCGAGTAAATTGGGTGACAAAAGCTCTTGTCGTTTATACCATTTTACTTTTCGGTTTTTTACCTGTGAATGGCGTATTAACGGGTTCAGGAATCGATTCTCCAATCGTAAATTATAATCCAAATGAATTTTTGGGAGTTCGAATCGGAACTATTCCAGTGGAAGATTGGTTTTATGGATTAGCTCAATTTTTGTTGAATTTGTACTTTTTTCAATTATTTTCAGAATCAAAGAAACAATTGCAGTCAACGAAATAAAGCAACAGTCTTTTACAAGAAAAAAAATGGATAGAAAAACAGAACTTATCGAATTAATAGGTGTTTCAAAACGCTATCCAGATCTGGAGTTTCTGAGTTTGGATGATCTTTCGTTTACAGTTCTTAGAGGAGAAAAATTCGGAATTGTAGGTCCAAATGGCGCGGGAAAATCTACATTCATTTCAATGCTCTGTGGTTTAATTGAACCGAGTAGCGGACAGTTAAATTTCCACTTCGGGTCCACTGAAAATGAAGTGAAGAATGTTTTACATAAAATTGGTTACGTACCTCAGGAATATGCATTTTTTGAGGAGTTAACGCCGATGCAAAACTTAATGTATTTTGGTTCCTTGTATGCTATTCCGAAAAAGGAGTTAAAAGCTAAATCTATGGAACTTTTAGAGCAATTGGGCTTAGCGCCTGTTGCTAATAAGCGTATAAAACAATTTTCCGGTGGAATGAAACGCAGGGTAAATCTGGCATTGGGCTTAATACATAATCCTGAGTTATTGTTACTCGATGAACCAACCGTTGGTGTAGATGTGCAAA
>CAMLET010000457.1 GCA_946479125.1 uncultured Flavobacteriales bacterium | reverse complement strand
GTAGAACGGAATTCCACAAAAACCTTTTTCAATTCCTGGAAACCTTTCCATATATAACCTTTTTCACGAACACGCTCTGAAGTTGTATTTGGAAGAACTCTGTATGTTATTTGAGCAAATGCAATCCACCAAATTGCAACTAAAGGGAAACAATATTTGGCTGGCATGTCAATTGCAGGTGTCTTCATAAGAACAATACAAAGAATCAGTAGCAACATAGATCCAATGTAACCCATTGTAAATCCACGCGCAGAAATTCTATCGTGATCTTTTGGTTCAGCAATTTCAGGTAAATACGAATTGTAGAAAACCAATGAATTCCAGAAGCCAATACTAGCTAAGAACAAAATTCCGAGCCCAACTTCCAAATAACCGGCAATTGCAAGATCTGTAAAGAAGAAAAGTGACATACAAGACACTGCTCCCAGATAACAGAAAAATTGCAGGAAACGCTTTTTGTTCCCACGATAATCGGCAATTCCAGAAAGGAAAGGTGAAAGAAACGCTACAACTAAAAAAGATGCAGATAGCGCAAAACTCATTAAAGCTGAATTCGACAGTTCCCACCCAAAAAAGTGAGTCGTGATAATTTCGTTCTCGGCAAGTTTTACATTTTCAAGAGCTACTTTTATTTCTGGTTTCGCTAAATCAGCAGCCGAATTGATTGCGATTTTTGCTTTTTCTACTTTATAGAGATTTGTTGTAATCGTACTATAAAAAATAGGAAACACTGCAGACGAAATCACCAGATTGTAAACCGAATTGGCCCAATCGTACATAATCCATCCGCGGACGATCTTTTTATTTCCTGTTTCCATAAGTAGTTTAAATCGGTTTGTAAGTATTAATGACTCACTTTGTAGCCATCAACGTAGTCTTGCAGATAAGCGAAGTATTCCGTCAGCTTACCGTCAGCAGTTGTTTCTGTTCCTCTTGCAATAATATTATCAGGATCTTCACCGAACATTACCGGAAAAACCATTTTAATCAATTCATTTCCGAAATCTTCAGAAGCGTCCTTCGGCAATTCACATGGAAGATTATCAACCGCCATTACAGCAATTGAACCTTCTTTGTTCCATTCTGTCTCTTGTCCTGTTTTCGGATCATAACCGTAAACCGGATCAGCAATGATAGACGGACGCAAAGTACAAGCAATTGGTCCGGCAATGTCACATGAAATATCTGCAACAACAGAAAGATCAGTCGCAGCGAGTAAATCTGTATTCGTCAAAATATTTGGTGACTTATTGCTCCAGAAATGACAAGCGATGTATACATTAGAACGCTTTGCAAATCCACCGAATACACTTTCGTATAATTCAGGGTTTGCATAGAAATCACTTTTCAGGAATTCAGAACCATCTTTTCTTGCGAAATAGTCTTCCACATCCAAATGCGTGAAAACAGCTTCGTCAAAATCCTTGTTCAAGTATTCTTCAGGACTCACTTCAGTCAATGGAACCAAGTCTAGAATCTCACGTGCACCATGACCTACTCTACCAAAACCTGTAACCACAATTCGTGTTCCTTTAGGGAATTGAACTTTGCTTAGTTCAGCTTCCATTTCTTTTCGGTTCGAACAAAGGTTTGCAGGTTTCAAATTATACAAACCGTTTTTCTTACCGAAAACCAGAATTGCATTGTAAGCCCCAACAACACCTGCATATCGACCAAAACCAATAATGCGTTTTCTATTTTTATCTTTTAGAACTTCGTAGTCCGTAAGCTGAATTTTTCGTTCAAGAACCGTTCTAAGCAAGTCACGATTATACGGTTGTTTTTTAATAGTATGAGAGAAGAACATGAATTTCTTATTCGGAATCAAATCTTCCTTATTCACTTCTTTTACTCCTAAGATAATGTCGCAATCATTCAAATCATTCACCAACTCAATACCCAAATCTGCATACTCCTGATCAGCAAATGAACGAATATCGCTCTTTTGAACCTTCACAGTCACATTCGGGAATTTCTCCTGTACGATTAAACATTGCTTTGGCGTAAGCGGAACTCTCCTATCTGGCGGAACCTTCCCTTCCCTAATCAACCCTAACGTAATTTTCTCCATAACTCTTTAGCCTTTTATAGCTGTGACATAATAAACTGATCGACGAATTCTCTTACAACGCCGTGACCACCTTTCTTTTGTAAAACAACATCTGAAATCACCTTTATCTGTTGAACTGCGTCAACCGGACAAGCGGCGAATCCTACTTTCTTCATTATTTCCGCATCATTGATATCATCGCCTATAATGGCAACTTCGCTCATGTCAAGGTTTAACTCCTGACACCAAGCTTCCAGGATTCCCAACTTGGGATCTCTACCAACGTAAACATGCTCTATCTTCAGCATTTCTGCTCTATTCTTCACCATTTCTCCTTTAAAACCAGAAGAGATAATTCCGAATTTCATTCCTTGCTCTTGAGCCTTCATGATCGCCATTCCGTCTTTCGTATTGTATTTCTTCATCTGATCTCCAGATTCCATAAAATACATTCCGCCATCCGTCATCACACCATCCACATCAAGAATGATCAATTTGATTTTCTTTGCTTTAGGTTCAAGGTGTTCGAAAATCACCAATGGTTTGAAGAGCAATGAATAAAAATCAACTTCGTATTCTTCAGCAATCGTTTGAAGATCAATTACAGATAACTCTCCAACAGACTCCACATTGAAATCCTGAAGCATCTGGTAAAAATCGACTCCAAAGCGAGCGCTTAGTCCTTTTATATTTTGTTCTAAAAACTCCATTAGCGAATTTGGTAACCTACGGCATTCGCCAAAGGCTTGATTGTTCCTAATAATTCTTCGAACTCCTGGTGATTCAACTGTTGAGACGCATCAGACTTCGCCACTTTTGGATTTGGATGAACTTCAATCAACAATCCATCAACGCCAAGAGCGATACATGCACGTGTCAAACCAGCAATACCATAAGCGTAACCCATTGCGTGACTTGGATCCAAAACCACTGGAAGATTGGTATAATGTTTCAACCATTCTACTCCACACAAATCAAGCGTAAAGCGTGTTCCGGTTTCAAATGTTCTAATTCCGCGTTCGCAAAGCATTACGTTTTCGTTTCCACCACTTAATACAAATTCAGCAGCCTG
>CAMLET010000456.1 GCA_946479125.1 uncultured Flavobacteriales bacterium | reverse complement strand
GATGCTGTTGATGAAGCACTTTGTTTTGGTTGGATTGATTCTACGCGAAAAACGCTTGATGATGAACGTTTTATTCAATATTTCACTAAACGAAAACCTAAAAGTAACTGGTCTAAAGTGAACAAAGAAAAGGTAGAACGTTTGATTGAACATGGCTTGATGACTCCAGCAGGATTGAAGTGTATTGAAATTGCAAAAGAAAATGGAAGTTGGACCATCTTGGATACGGTGGAAGAGCAACTTGTTCCAGCTTATTTGGAATTGGCTTTTGAAAATAATGTTGGATCAAAAGCCTATTTTGAAAGTTTGAGTAAATCGGTACGAAAAATGATACTGTATTGGGTGGTCTCAGCAAAACGACCAGAAACCCGACAAAAAAGGATCGAAGAAATTGCCGAACTTGCGGCTCAAGGTAAAAAACCGAAACACATTGTATAAAACGTCATCTCATGGAAAAATTAAACAAATCTCAGCTTTACGCCATTCTTTGTGAAATGCTGCCAAAGCAAAATGATTTTTCGGATGTCGATTATTCTGAAGAATTACAGGAGCTTTTCGATTTTGGTATCGAAACTGATGATCAACTGAAGGAATTGATTCTTAAACATCGTGAAGAAGTGTTGGCAATTGATAGTGCCGAAATGGATGAGTTCGAGATTAAATTCTTCGTGGATATGTATGGCGAAGAGTATGTTAAGAACAGAGTGGAGAATAAATTCTGGTATGCTTATCCCGGATTGCTTCGTTTGATTTTAGAATTGGAATTTGAAGACGATTATCGCGAATATGCTGAAGAACGAGATGGTATTCACGATGAAGATGACGAAGAAGATCAATCTATGAATAATTAATTTTTGAATTCGGAAATATTTAAATAGATCCTCTAAGATCTTCTGCCGAAGAAAAGCAAAATATCCTTATTTTTAGAACGTTACGGACATTGTTTAAACGACGTTATGAAAATTACTACTGCTTTATTTTCAATTTTCATTGGATTTCAGCTAAATGCGACCATTCTTTATGTTTCACCTACTGGATCAGGAACTTTCGATGGCTCTAGCTGGACAAATGCTATTTCGGGAAACCTGCTTCAAAATACAATTACCAATGCCAATCCGGGTGATGAAATTTGGGTGGCTGCAGGAACTTACATTCCATCAACCAACAATCGTTCTGCCGCATTCAGTATGAAAAACAATGTGACCATTTACGGTAGTTTTACAGGAACAGAAACCCTGTTGTCACAACGAAACCTTGAGAATGGATTAACTTCAATTCTTAGTGGAGAAATTGGTCTTGCCGGAATTTCGGACAACAGTTATCACGTAATTAGCAATGCGGATCTCGATCTGACAGCAATTATTGATGGATTTATCATTCGTGATGCCAACGACGACAGAGCACCAAATATTGATGAAGGACTCGGTGGTGGAATTTATAATGATGGAAACGGAACTGGTGATTTTTGTAATCCAACCATTCGAAATTGTTTGATAACAGAAAATCAGGCGGTTTTTGGAGCCGGAATCTTCAACAACGGTTACGATGGCGGAAATGCTTCACCACAGATCATCAATTGTGTCATTACAGATAATTACGCAACATCTGGCGGTGGTGGAATCGATAATTTTGGTTTGTTGAACGGAAATGCGAGTCCAACTTTTATAAACTGTGTAATTTCCAATAATCAGGCTGCAAATAGAGCAGGAGGAATGTATTGCTGGGGCGGAAATAATGGAAATGCCAGTCCGACCTTGATGAATACAACTTTCGTGAACAATTCGGCGATAGACGGTGGTGGAATTGTTGCTGACAGGTTAAATGCTGCGACAGGCAGTTCAGGAACCAGTAATCCGAATTTGGTGAATTGCATTTTGTGGGGAAATACGGCTTCCGGAGTTGGTCCACAGTTTTTTACACTTGGAGATGCAACATTGACAGCAACTTTTTCTGATGTTGACTTGACAAATCAAAGTGCTCCACACGTCATTTCAGGAGCTGGAACAGGAAATATAAATTCAGATCCGATGTTCTTAAATAACATTTCAGGTGCTGGAAATGATTTAATCTGGTTTACTGCAGACGATGGTTTTCAATTGGTGAATAATTCTCCGTGCGTTAATTCAGGTATAAATTCTGGAGTAACAGCTTTGGATATTCTTGGTGAAAACAGAGTTAGATATACAACTGTCGATATGGGCGCATATGAATTTTATTCCACCGTTGGATTGAACGAATCTGAACAAGACGGTTTTGAAGTTTATCCCAATCCAACTCTAGGTTTTATCCAACTTTCCTGCGATTTTCCAACCGACGGAAAAGTACGGTTTTCGGTCTATAATGTGGATGGAAAAAAGGTGTTGGAATTCATGGATTTATTAGCTCTTAAAGGTCATCTTCAATTGCCATTTGATTGCTCTTCATTGGAGAACGGAACCTACTTTTTAACTATCGAATCCAGCTCTTTTAAATCGGTGAAACAGTTTATCAAGCAATAGTTTTTTATTTTTTCTTGGCAACCCCATTCAGACTTCTTTCGTTTCGAGAGAAAGAAAAAACAGAAAATGAAAAAACTACTCTACACCTTGTTGCTTTTGGCAACAACACAAAGCTTTAATGCTTCTGCACAATGCAGCGCCTCAGTCAACGACAGTCTTTTAGCCAACTATGATTATGTTCTAAACGCTACAAATGTTACCGGAACTGCGCCATTCACTTATATTTGGACAGTTACAGACGGAAACGGAATGCCGATGAATTACACTTCTTCTGTTGCTGGGGACAGCATCACTATTGATGCGAATACCCTTCAAAACGCTTACGGATGTGTGATTTATCAATTGTGTGTTTACGACAATGCCGGCTGTTCCAACTGTTCTGGTGATACAAATACGGTTAACGTTCCTTACAACTGTTATTCTCAGTTTACTTCTTATGTTATGGGGGGAAATGATGTGGCCGTTACATTGAACAACAATATTCCTCCTTTCATGATTACTCAGCAATTCCTGATGTGGACGGATGGAAATGGACAAAATCAGGGAATGCCTTATATGGGACCAAATACCGTTGTGAATTATGTTCCGGGCTCGTCAACACAAAGTGATAAGTTCTTCCTTTGTGCAATGACGAACATGGTAAATGGTGGTTGTATTCATTGTGATTCTATTCC
>CAMLET010000455.1 GCA_946479125.1 uncultured Flavobacteriales bacterium | reverse complement strand
CCATCACAAGGTGCCTCGATTGTTGTGTAATCCAATTGTGTAACAGCCAGTTTCAATTCAGCTTCGCGTTGACGAATCATAGCTTCAGCTAAAGAAACCATAGATAATTGTCCGATAGCTTGTGAGCGAACTCCAGCTGATTGCGACTGAGAAGCTTTGTATTGCTTCTGTGCCATATCGTATTGCGCCTGAGCAACTTCTAATTCAGCAGTAACGTTGTCCATATCTGCTTGCGTAGCCGCTTTAGAATTGTACATGTTCTTAATGCGCTTGTAATCTTCCTTTTGCTTGTTCAATCTAGCTTGCGCACTTTTGATAGATTCTTGTGTTGTTTCTGTTGAGAACATTGCAGCTGCTGCGTTATCGTTTGATGCATTTGCATTGCTGCGAACTGCTGCCAAATTTGCTTTAGCGTTTGCCAATGCAGCTTCAGCCTGAGCCACTTTTGCTTTGTATTCAGTATCGTCGATCGTTACCAACAAATCACCTTTCTTCACCATCTGATTGTCTTCAAAGTGAACTTCTTTAACATATCCTGAAACTGAAGCACGAATTGGAACGATGTCCGCATCCAATTGCGCGTTATCGGTAGATTCTGTTCCACCTCCAGTGAAGATGAAAATTCCTCCAACTACAATTACAAGAAGAAATCCGATAAGGACGAATCTCATTCTGTTTGGTTTTTTCTTAGCAGTTTGTTCTGCTGTTTTATCTTGATTTTCCATGTCTATTTATCTTAAAATTTGAATGATCCTGATGTGGTATTAATCGTAGAAATGGCATTCATCTTCTTGATCTCATGCACTTTCTTATTCAATTGAGCCTGAAGCTCTGCATTTAATTGTGTTAAGTAGTTTGCTACTGTTATTTTCCCGTTTTCCATTTGAGAAGTAGCTGTTGTTGTTACGTTGTGACGTTTTTCAATGATAATATCGTCTTTTTGAATCACCTGACTCAATGCTTCCAATTGAGCAGTTTGTGTGTTCATTGAAGCCTGAACATTGTAAAGGAAAACTTCACGTTGGATAGCAACCAAATCCTGACTCAGATCTAATTTTGTGCGCTCACGTTTCAAACCGTAAAGTGAACTTACATTCCAGCGAACCGTTAGGTTTGCACTTGCAAAAAAGCGTAATTCCTGATTGATAAAGTTCGGACCAGGTCGACCATAGTTTCCTGTTGCACCAACCGTTACACGAGGTAAAGCATATGAATTCGTCAATGAGAAACGTTCATCTAACAACTTGGATTGTAAGTCGAACATTTTCAATTCTGGTCGGGTAACTTCTAATTTGGCAACCGTTCCGCCAATTGGAGTTTCGAGCATCGTTGTTTTCTCATCCACATTTTGTCCAATGAAGAACGAAAGCGTTTTATATAATCCGCTCAAGTTGAAATTCGACTCAATGATGTTCTGATCTGTTTTCAAGATCTCTGCGTCCAATTCGTCCAATGTACTTTGAAGAACAGTTTGGTTCTCCACTGCAATTTTCATATTGGTATATCTGTTCGACAAATCCTGCTTGTAAAGATTGAGAATCTTCACGTTCTCACGCCCCAACAAAATATTGACATACAATTGATTGATACGCTCAACGATCTTGTACATTTCAACTTCATTCTTTTGCAATTCCATTTCAGTTGAAATCGACTCGATGTGTTTTTGCGTTTTTGTTGAACCACCATCTACAATTGTTTGCTCCAGACTTAATGCCGTCATATAAGCATCATGCGGAAAAGAAATATCCATTCCGGGGAAATTGAAGGCTACAACTTCTGTATTGTATGTTGCCTGACCCATGAAATTGATCTTTGGCAACCATGCTTCACTAATTGCTTTCTCATTTTGTTGAGCCTGCATTAGCGTAACCTGGTTTTGTTTGATTGCAGGATAGTTTTGCTTTGCCCAGGAAATACACGAATCCAAAGAGATAGATTGTGCAGATGCGAACGTAGCAGTAAACAGTATCCCGACTAAGAGTAATTTACTTCTCATTACTTTTTGTTTAGTTTAATTGAAACAAAGTCTTTAACCGATTCTTTAATCTCGTCGAAAGTGTCGTCTGTCCACTTGTGACCAGCTTTTTTCATCATGGTTTTAAACAAAGGTGTTCCGAGGAAAGGATAAGCACAAAGCGAGTGCAGATTCACAATAAAAATGACCGGATTGATCTCATTGATCTCTCCTCTTTCCATTGCTGCTTTCAAAGACGGAACCAAAAGAAATTTTTGATCACGCTTCAATTTCTCCACTTTTTCCTTAAAGAGTTCCGGATTTACCTGAATCTCCTTAATGATGAACATCGACATTTGAGGATATTCTTCATAGAATTTGAAGATGTTATCGATGTACTGATGAACGCGTTCCACAATTGGTAGGCTAACCTCTCCAATTATAGCCATTTGCTGAAAGTACTTCTCGAGCGCACCTTCAAAAACTGCATCAAAAAGCTTTTCCTTACTCCTGAAATAGTAGTGAAGAAGCGCCTTGTTGATCTCTGCTTTGTCTGCAATGTCTTGCATTCTTGCCCCATACAAACCGTAGTGCATAAACACTTCTTTTGCTGCGTCTAGAATGCGTTGTTCGGTACTTGAATCTTTAATTCCCATCGTTTACCATTTGATTTAACCATTTGGTTAAACTTTTTGGCAAAGTTATATCGCGTGTTTTCATTTTGCAAGAAAAAAGTTAAAAATATTTACCGCGGTAGTTTTATAAGCATTTCCAAGTACCTTTAAGATTCATTTAAAAATCCAACGTCGTGAACAATTTTGAAATCACTCAGCCAACAACAATTATTTTCGGAAAAGACCAGCTTTCAGAGGTTAGAACGCAATTGGAAAAGCACGCAAAAGACAAAAGTGTATTGATTACTTATGGTGGCGGTTCAGTGCAACGTTCCGGATTTTTAGACAAACTGAAAAGCGAACTAAATGGTTTTGATCTGCACTTTTTTGGAGGAATCGAAGCCAATCCTGAATTCACTACGCTGATGAAAGCCATAGAATACATTCGTGAAAATAAGATTGAATTCATTCTTGCTGTTGGTGGTGGTTCTGTAATTGATGGAACAAAATTCATTTCAGGTGCAGTCGGTTATCAAGGCGATCCGTGGGAAGATTTACTTCGTGAACCCGGAATGGTTTTCACAACTGCAGTTCCATTCGGTTG
>CAMLET010000454.1 GCA_946479125.1 uncultured Flavobacteriales bacterium | reverse complement strand
TCAACTGCTCATCCTTTGGTTTTTCAACATAAGCTTTCTGTGCCCATTGGTAAGCTGCATCCAGATTCCCGAAAATCTCTTCGGCTAAAGCGGCATTTAAAGCGGCACGTGCTCGAACTTTTTTCTTCCCTGACGTTTCATATTCTTCTTTCCAAATCTCTAACGCTTTTTCCCAATCCTTAGCCAAAGCATAGCGTTCAGCGCGTTCCATCTGACCTTTTTTTCCTTTATACAAAAAGCGTTGTTCCCAGAAATAAAGTGGAATAATACGGGTTGCAAATTCTCTTCCTGTAAGATAACTCACTTCCATTAGTGCTTCATTCGGTTTGATCATTCTATTTACAGCATCAATTGGATTGGTCGAACTTTCCTGCCAGTTCTTGCTCCATTTGAAAGTGTTTTCATATACAATCGTTTTTGTTTTCGGATAGTAAAAACGATATCCAGCTGTGGCAGTTCCTGTTCCCGTTACCGTTATAGAAGTTCCCTGACCGTTCAATACATTTCCTAAAGTTTGAGTTGCAGTTGCGGCCGGATTCACCACTCTGAAATCTGTATCGAAATATTCCAACACCAAAAGTGCATCTGTTCCGTAAGCTTTGCATAAACTGTCAGTAAATTCCCATGAAAACATCGTTCCAAAGGAATTGCTTGTTGGATCGGAAGCATCAAAAGTATGTTCACATCGTTTTACCTGAAAACGCGTGCTTTCATTTAATAGTTCATTCAATCCTTTGATACATTCTTCTGAAAGTTCTTTATCTTGATTTTTCCTTTCAGCTGTGATTACATTTTCCAATGTTCTTCCTGAAGATGGAATTGATCGATTGACAATTGTAACCGACTTGATGTCTGGAATAACAGTTATTTCAGCCGGTCGGGCTACCTGTACTTTCATACCTCTCGTGCTCATACATGAACCGACAAGAAGAAATGACAAACATAAAAAAGGAAAGTAATAGTTTTTCATAGTGTAGTTGTTTGAATGCCTAAAGCATATATTGTGCCAGTTTCAAAACCAAAATTAATGTAATAAACGTATTGAGAGTGTTTTGTGAAAATTTGGAAACCAGTAGGAAGTGCTTACCTTTGCACGGCTGACTAATCGACACAAAAACATTACGATGAAAATATATAATAACATTCTTGAAACCATTGGAAATACACCTTTGGTAAAGCTAAACAAGCTTACTGCTGATTGTAAAGGAACAATTTTAGCGAAAGTTGAAACAACCAATCCGGGTAACTCGGTAAAAGACCGTATGGCGGTTAAAATGGTTGAAGATGCTGAGAAAAATGGTTTATTGAAACCAGGCGGAACAATCATTGAAGGAACTTCTGGTAATACAGGAATGGGCTTGGCTTTAGCTGCAATTATCAAAGGATATAAATTGATCTGTGTTCTTAACGACAAACAGTCGAAAGAGAAAATGGACATTTTACGTGCTGTAGGTGCTGAGGTAGTTGTTTGTCCAACTGCTGTTGAGCCAACTGATCCACGTTCATACTATTCGGTTTCTAAGCGTTTGGCGAACGAAATTCCAAATTCATGGTACGTTAATCAATACGATAACTTGTCGAACCGTCAGGCACATTACGAGCAAACTGGTCCTGAGATTTGGGAACAAACCGAAGGAAAGATCACGCATTTTGTTGTTGGTGTTGGAACAGGTGGAACAATCTCCGGAGTAGGGAAATTCCTAAAAGAGAAAAATCCGAACATTAAGATCTGGGGAATTGATACCTATGGTTCTGTTTTCAAAAAGTACAAGGAAACCGGAATTTTTGATGAGAACGAGATTTATCCTTACATCACTGAGGGAATTGGAGAAGATATTCTTCCGGCAAACGTTGATTTCGATGTGATCGATCTTTTCGAGAAAGTCACAGATAAAGATGCTGCAATTTATACTCGTCGTTTGGCACGTGAAGAAGGAATTTTCGTAGGAAACTCTGCAGGATCAGCTATTTCTGGTTTGTTGCAATTGAAAGATAAATTGACTGAAGATGATGTTGTTGTGGTATTGTTCCACGATCATGGTTCTCGTTATGTAGGAAAGATCTTCAACGACGATTGGATGCGTGAGCGCGGTTTCCTTGAGGAAGAATTTAAAACTGCTCAGGATATTATTTCACGTCATTCTGATTTGCCTTTGGTAACGCTTTACGCCGAGGAATTGGTTTCACACGCAATTATGAAAATGCGGAAATTCAATATTTCTCAAATTCCGGTTGTTCGTGGTGATGAGTTTGTTGGTTCATTGGACGATACACAGATCTACCAATTGTTGGTTGAACAACCTGAAATGAGAGATACAGCGGTTTCTAAAGTAATGAAAGCGCCGTTCCCGGTTGTTAAAGGTGCTACGAAGTGTGAAGATGTTGCCAAATTGATTAACAAAGATACTTCAGCAGTAATCGTTGAATTGGAAAGCGGTTCAAAACACATTTTGACGCGTCAGGATATTATTGCCTCATTGGCATAAAAGTAGGGGTGAATCATTATTCGCCCCTACAACTGTTTTATTTAAAATGAAAACAATCACACGCATAGACCAAATGCAACGCCAGGTCGTTGTTCCTGAGCGTGCGATTCGTATTGTTTCACTGGTTCCTTCTCAAACAGAGTTATTGGTTGATCTTGGACTTCAGGATAGAATTGTTGGCTTGACCAAATTCTGTATTCATCCGGAAGGATTTAAGCGCGAAAAAACAATTGTCGGCGGGACCAAAAACGTCAACATAGAGAAAGTTCGAGCTCTTCAGCCAGATTTAATCATCGGTAACAAGGAAGAAAATTTTCAAGCCGATATTGAAGCATTGGAAAAGGAATTCCCGGTTTGGATGAGCGATATCACGACGCTGGATGATGCTTACGAATTCATGCAATTGGTTGGAGAACTGTTGGACGTAGATTCTGCACCAATGATTCAGCAAATTCAGACGAATTTCAATGAATTGAAGGAATCACTAAACAACCATCCAGAGAAACTTCGTGTAGCTTATTTGATCTGGAACAATCCGGTAATGTTGGCTGGAAAAGAAACTTTTATCAATCATCTATTGGAATTCCTACAGTTTGAAAATGCTTGTAAGGAAACGCGTTATCCGGAAGTCGATCTAAAGTCGTTGGGTAAGCTGGACTTCCTATTCTTGTCGTCTGAACCTTATCCTTTTAAAGAAAAGC
>CAMLET010000453.1 GCA_946479125.1 uncultured Flavobacteriales bacterium | reverse complement strand
TCATGGAAAGTTACGCCCTTTAATCCTGATTTAACAACATTTAGCTTTATTGGCTTAGTCATGCTCGTATCGTTTCTACGCCGCCACGGTATGAACTTTGAAATATTTAGATAATAATTTCTTTCTTCGTATGTGTGCTGATTTTTAGAAGCGTAGAAAGTGACGGTTTCAGAAAGGACTTCGCTGTAATGTTCTTGGCATAGTGGGACTAAGGCGAAGTCCCGTGTTGCCACTTTTTCACAACACGGATACTTACAAGTCATGCACCTTCGCCCCTTTCTATCCGTTTGTTCTGTATGGCAAGACAAGTTGTATTTCTTTTTCAGTCGCGCCCTTCAAGATGAATGGATTTAACTCGCCATTCGTGTAGATTGTCACTTTCTCACCTTCGATTGTTTTTAATGCTTGAATTACGTATTCTGCATTGCACGATATTTTGAATCCGTCCCCACTTATTTCGGCATCCAAAGACTCGGAAACGTTGCTGTTTTGTGCTTTTGCGCTGATTTCTATTTCTTCGCCGGAAACATTGAGGTTAGCTATATTGTTTTTCTCTTTAGCGGACACGATAAGAGAACGATCCAAAGCGTCAATCAAATCAGTTCGTGATGTTGTAACCGAACACTTAAAACTATTTGGAATTAGTCTCGATGTGTCTGGGTAAGTACCATCCAAAACTCGGGAGAAGAATGAAAAATGTTTCATCTTCACAAAGAATTGATTTTCACCGAAATACATCGACACTTCTTCTTTGTCATTAAGAAGGTCTTTCAGTTTTTCCAGTGACTTACCTTTAACAATCGCTGATGCTTCTGTTTCACCTGTTTCTCCGAATTGTAGCTTGGAAAGTCTATGACGGTCACAAGCGATAGCTGTTATTGTGCCATCAGATACAATTATCTTAACACCCTCTAGTACTGGTGTGCTTGCATTGTCCGCGGTTGCAAATGTCGTCTTGGTTATCGCTGTTTTAAGCTGCTCACCAAGTACAGAAACGCTATATCCTGATTCCTCTGGTAAATCGGGATACATTTCAGCAGATATACCTTCAATGTCAAATTTGAATTTGCCGCTTTTAATTTTCACTGTCATTTTAACCGTTTCGATTTCTAGCGTATCGCCTGATTTTTTAACAATGTCATGAAATTCTTTAGCGGGAATTGTGATGCTGCCAGTTGACTTTGTTTCAAATTGTGCAAAAGGAATATTTGCCTGAATGAATATATCCCCACTTCCTCCGACCAACCGAAGTCCTTCTGCGTTCACATCGAACAGGATATTTCCAAGTATGGGGATAGAACCTTTTGCGCTTCCTGATACCTTTGCAATTTGATTAAGTGGCGTTAACAGAATTGATTTAGCGATTGAAATCTTCATTTTTCTATTCCTCCATAAAATCGAATATAGTTGGTTGTTTTGACTCGTTTACTGCCGCTTCATGATTTCTCACATTTTGTTCGTAGTAGCTTTCTTTTAATTCAATACTCACCGATTTCCTGCCCATTTTAAGAGCTGTATAACCCTCTGAACCAATTCCACCGAACGGAGATAGCACGGTGTCACCCGCGTTACTCCAAAGCATTAGAGCGCGTTCTATGACTTCTAGCTGCAAGGGGCAGATATGCTTCTCGTCTTTCTCTTCCCTTGCGCTTCTGTGTTGCAGTGTGTTCGAAGGGTTAATGTCCATCCAAACAGGTGAAGCGTACTTTTGCCAAAGTGAGACGGGGAAATCTTCGTGAGTGTGCGCGATTGGTTCATCGTTCTCACCCGCTTTACGCATTGTCACCAAGTAGTCTGGGATTCCTTGTCTGCTCATGCTGCTATCTTTGCGGATCGTTTTGTGAAGCAACCCGAGAGCTTTAGTCCGTTGCATGGCTGTTACTGGGTCTTTCCAGATACAAACCTCGCTATGATAAATGAACCCCGCTTCTTGATACATGCGAATCAATTCACCGCGGAAGTCTTGGATTCCAATGTAACCGTGATGCGTTTTGCTAGTTGGCAAGTTCATACAATGAAAACTAAGTAACCGTCCTGCTTTCAATGTTCTGAATTGTTCCTTGATTAGAAACTTGTAATGCTCAACGAACTCCTCGTAATCCTTTGAATTGCCCATGTCGCGCTCGCTGTTTGAGTATGTGTACAAGGACGCGAATGGTGGAGAGAAAATTGAGTAATGAATCGAGTTATCTGGGATTCCTTTCATGACTTCTACGCAATCACCGTGATATACCGCGTAGTTAGGCGTAATTACTTGATTGAAAATTTCCATTGTTGTTATTCGCTCCTTAGCCATTTCGGCGTTTTCATTTTGATTTTAGGGTTATATTCTGTTTTTTCTTGGACAGTTGACTTGATGTTTTTGGCTGTAATGGTTTTTGTGTACTTGACCATTTCATCAGCCATTCTTTCAAAGTCATCTTCTTTACGCTTGATGTTCTTGCTTACTGCACCTTCAAGCTCAGAAATAATCATATGAACATTAACCGGCTTTGTTTGTCCGAAGCGGTAACAACGTCTGATTGCTTGGAACACTTGCTCGAATGAGTCCGAAAGTCCAACGAAAGCCATATCCGCGCAATGTTGCCAGTTCATACCGAATCCTGCGATACTTGCCTTTGTGACTAACACACGAATAGAACCGTCTGCAAAGCCCATCATGGCTTTTTCTTTGTGTTCTGGACTGTCACTACCCTTAACCTCTACCGCGCCGTGTATCGCCTTTTTAAGTGCTTCTGACTCTGCGTTCAAGTCGCACCATACTAGAAAAGGTCGATCTGTCGCATTAACTAAGTCCGCGCAATGTTTAACCCGCATATCAATAGTGCTTCTACGCGCCTGTTGGCGTTCCTGAAGCGTTTGTGCTTCTACCGCGAATAGAAACCCCTCCACCGGTTCATCGACCTTTATAACCACATCCTCGACGTTTAGCGGTGGCAATTCAAACGCCCCGTCTTCATACCCCAGATCACTAGGCTTGCGAAGCATGACTGCCCATGAAGCGATCCATTCCCAATACTTATCCTCGGCATGACCTTTCAATCTCCATTTACTTGTTTCACCACCATCATGAACAAAGAACATGGAAAGCATTTCTGTCCGGCTCATGACGTTTAGAAACTCGCTGTGATTCCCAAGTTCCATGAAGTCGTTTGGTGCTGGCGTTGCGGTACAAGCTAGTTTGTATGG
>CAMLET010000452.1 GCA_946479125.1 uncultured Flavobacteriales bacterium | reverse complement strand
TCCAGTACAAGCGTATAATCCGGGAACCATTTTTCAAGGAGTCGGTCGTATTTGTCCGTTCCCCAAAAATTATTTTCGGACCTGCTCATTCTTTTCAGGAATTTGTCCCTTTTTTTAATAAACGTATCTTTTTTCTCTTCTTTGGTCGGTGGTTTTCTTCTTCTTTTA
This sequence comes from uncultured Flavobacteriales bacterium, assembly GCA_946479125.1. The sequence goes on along the minus strand of CAMLET010000452.1, from coordinate 3,033 downwards.
GCATCGGGAATCAAATCAATGCCCTGGTCGATCAATTTAAGTTCATGTTCGGCGTAAACGTCAAACTCTTGTTCTAATCTGGCTTGCACCAACGGGTCCATCGGATCATCTTTAGGAAAATCCAATAGACCCACTTTTTGGTCAGTCGTTTCTTCCCATTCAAACGACTCAACAAATTCAAGAGGATCATTGTCCAACACATCCGCTTCCTGCTCCAAAACCTCCGTTCCATCCCCCAAAGCATGCTCCTCCCTTCTGCGTTTAAGCAAAAGGTCCATGGTCGTGCTGCTTCCACGATTGACTTTCGTCTGATATGTCTTGCCCCGGTTCACTTAAGGCGTTCGGTTTTCTTTGATGAATTCTTTTTTAATGCTTCGGTAAAGCCACTCGAATTGGTTTTCCATATCCATTTGAATTGTTCAAAATAAGAATCCCAATATTCTAACAAAAAAAGGATTAAATCAAGGACATCCAAGGACCAAAACGGACAAGTCGGGACAAATTAGAAAGGAACAAAAAAACAAGTTAATGAACTGTATTTCAATCGATTAATCCCGGACATGAAAACAACTGATTTCCTGTTTTAGTGCCTAAATGGAAGAAAAACGAAATTTGCGGAAATAATTACAAATAACTGTTTTACAGAAAGTTATGAATTGTTAAATTATTCTGCGCAGGCAATTTCCAGAACAATTAGGATCGTTATTCGTTCACATTTTAATTTTCCGCTACTTTTATATCCACAACCAATTAACATCACGGTAGCAAATATCTCAAGTTGTTCTTCCTCCTTGAATTTTGGAGCTTCGCCACGCAGTCTGCCTTTAATACTCTACAATATCATCTTCATTTTTGCACTCAATATTTTTGATCATCAGATCCAACCATTTATAGGCTTCTTCATCGGTATTTTCATCCAAAGGTAAGTTCGCACTATTATTCATAAGCGACAAAGGTTCTCCTCTATTCAGTTTACGTTTAAGAATAGTTTCTTTAACTCCCTCCCAATGCAAGCTGTAATACTCTCTAGTTGTAAGAGCTTTTTTAAATTTTATTGTGGCTTCTTTATAATTAGAATGTTTGTAAAAGCCTCCCAAGATGCTTTTTATAACTTCAATAGTATTTGTTGACATATAAATGATTTAATCTAAAGGATAATAAGGATAAGCACTTACCAGATAATAACCACGAGGACTAATAGCGTTAACATTGAAAGCGATTATAATTTTAGTTGTAGTAACAAACTGTGGCACAGGATTTCTTCGTGTTCCGGTATTTATATACCCACTACCAGTTTGAGATACATAATCAAATTCCCATTCTCTATATTCACCACCATTTTCAAAATGAGTATCAATCTCTGTTTTGTAATGTTGATAAGCTTTATTTACAGCATCTTGATGGATCTCTAAACTTTCAAATTTCAAAGCACTTCTTGATTGTGGTAAGTTCGGATTTGTTCCCATAACGCGTTGTTCCATTTCTATTAATGTCAAATCTGCACCGTGTCTTTCATACGAATGGCCACCCAATGATTCTTCTGCATCCAAATCAATGAGATTATCAAAAATATCATTATTTTGTTGTTCTTCATTAGTGTGATTATTTTTTTCATCAACATTCATTTCTTTGAATTCCGCAACTCCCTGAATAAAATCCATTGCTTCTTTCAGTTCGAGCATCCAGGTATCCAACTCCGTTTCATTTGAAATCGTGATATCCAGTTGTAAATTTGGTCCCGATGGATTCAGTATATATTCAGTTTCTGCTGTTCCTAAGCTGTATTGCTCTTTAATGGCTTCAAGCTGGGCAAATACTTCCTGATATGCTGCATATTCCGCTTGTAAATCGATATCCGAACCATTCATTAATTGTTGTTTGAGGCTTTCTTTTTCAGCCTCAATTTGGTGGTCGAAATTAGCTACTTCGTTGGCAAGCTTTTGAGCAAGGGTATATTCTTCCTGTGAAATCTGCTGGGTATCGAGTAATTGTGTAAGTTGGGCATCAAAAACTTCTCTCGATTTTGAGCTGACTAATGTGGACAAGGCATCCATTACAGTTGGAGATAAGGTGATTTCCTTACCTTCATAATTAAATGTATTTATATATTGAAATCCGGCAAGCGTAAGTTGCAATCCTTTAGCGCCGCCACCAATCAACATCACGGTAGCAAATACTTCGAGTTGTTCTTCCTCCTTGAATTTTGGAGCTTCACCGCGCAGTAATGCCTGTAAGATATGGTCATAAACTTCTTCTTCATATTCAGCTAACGGCATATGATACCCCTTGCTTGCGAAAAGATCCCTGGTTTTCGTAAGTGATTTGGAGAAAATAGAACTTGTAATTTTTGTAGGTAAGAACTTTCCAACTCCTTTACCGATGACTTTAAAGATTCTTCCCCCAAGGAGTTCCGTGAAGTTCGATACATATACACTAGCAAATGCCCTGAAGAGGTTCATCGGATCATTCGCATTTTCGTTCGGCTCCACCAAAATAATCATTGAGCCATCTGCATTGAATTGAACTCCGGTCATTGGAAGTTCCATTTTTTGAGCCTCTTCGATAACCCGTAAAGGATTAGCTACCGTAATAAAAAAAGCGCTACTGAGTTTTCCTACACCTTTAACGATTAGTTTAACAACCGTTTTTTCAAAATACTTTTTAAGAAGTGAGAGCGCTACTCGTTCTCCAATGACTGCTCCGCTGCTGCCGATAGGTGAAAGCAAAGCAAATTCTGCAATCATTGTTAATCCGTGAGCAGTCCCTTTTCCTACATTGTACCAAAAAGGAGCAGGTTGTAAGCGTTGCAATTCCAACAATGCTCCGTATGATTGGATCATGGCGAGTTCTGTTTCAAGAATCGGAACACCAGCGGCTTTCTTTTGAACAACATTATTGATTTTACTCAGTTTCACCATGTCGAAAATCGAATGCACAAAAGGGATATATTGATACGTTTGCAATGAGCTAAAACCTTTTGCCAAATCTTTCAAAATACCTTCCGATCTTTCAGGATAATCAATTATTTCTTGA
>CAMLET010000451.1 GCA_946479125.1 uncultured Flavobacteriales bacterium | reverse complement strand
TCAAATATTCAACAGTACAAAACTGGTATCCTGGAGATAAAGAAGGTAAAGGTGGAGTTTTCAACTTCGTAACTAAACGTGGTTTATGCGAAACAAACGCTAAAATCTCGTGGACGCAAGTAGAAACCGGTTCTGCTGTTACCTGGAAATATCCTTCATGTATCTTGAAAGGTGATAATTCAATTGGTGAGTTTTACTCGGTAGCTGTAACGAATAACTTCCAACAGGCAGATACGGGAACAAAAATGATTCACTTGGGTAAAAACACCAAGAGTACGATTATTTCGAAAGGTATTTCTGCAGGAAAATCGCACAATTCTTACCGTGGATTGGTTCAAATTCACAAGAACGCGCACAACGCAAGAAACTTCTCGCAGTGTGATTCTTTGTTGATGACCGACGAATGTGGAGCACATACTTTCCCTTACATCGAATGTAAAAACCCAAGTGCTAAAATTGAGCACGAGGCAACGACTTCGAAAATTGGAGAAGATCAAATATTTTACTGTTTACAACGTGGAATCTCTGAGGAGAAAGCCATCAGTTTAATTGTAAATGGATATTGTAAAGAAGTGTTGAACCAACTTCCTATGGAGTTCGCAGTTGAAGCACAAAAATTACTGACGATTAGTTTAGAAGGATCAGTAGGTTAGAGTTATGAGTTACTAGTTATGAGTTACTAATTCACTCATCACTCGTCACTCCTCACTCATAATTGAGAAAATTATGTTGAAGATTGAAAATTTACACGCGTCGATTGACGGAAAAGAAATTCTAAAAGGATTAAACCTAGAAGTGAAAGCTGGTGAAGTTCACGCTATCATGGGGCCAAATGGTGCTGGAAAAAGTACATTGGCTAGTGTTTTGGCTGGACGTGAAGAATACGAAATCACTGAAGGAAAGGTTGATTTTGACGGTGCTGACTTGTTGGAAATGGCAACGGAAGACCGTGCTCGCGAAGGTTTGTTCCTTGCGTTCCAATATCCAGTTGAAATCCCGGGAGTTTCTAACGTGAATTTCCTTCGTACGGCTTTGAATGAAATTCGTGAATACCGTAAAGAAGATCCTATTTCTGCGAAAGACTTCATGGCTTTGGTAAAAGAAAAATCTGCAATTGTTGAGTTGGATGCTAAATTGGCTTCACGTTCAGTAAACGAAGGTTTCTCCGGAGGTGAAAAGAAAAGAAACGAGATTTTCCAAATGGCAATGTTGGATCCGAAATTATCTATCCTTGATGAAACAGATTCAGGTTTGGATATCGATGCGCTTCGTATTGTTGCCAATGGTGTAAATACATTGAAATCAGATAAAAACGCAACGGTTGTGATTACGCACTACCAACGTTTATTGGATTATATCGTTCCTGATTTCGTTCACGTTCTTTACGACGGACGAATTGTGAAATCTGGTCCAAAAGAGTTAGCTCTTGAATTGGAAGAAAAAGGATACGATTGGATTAAAGCAGAATTTGCACTCTAAGATTCCATTATGCAAACATTAGAAAACGTAAGCATGAAATTGAACTGGAATTTAGAAGGGAATTTCTTGCTGAACGAAAATTTAAGAAAACAAGCTCAGGAAACGATCGAAGGTCTTGACTTTCCAACGACCAGAAATGAGGCTTGGAAATATACGCGCGTAGCAAAGATCAAGAATGCATTGTTGTCGGTTGGTAAATTGCAATCGGTTTCGGCTGATCTTGGTTTAGACGCTAATTCATTGAAATTCGTTTTTGTAAACGGACATTTCGCGAAAGACCTTTCTTCTTCAAACTATCCTGATGGCGTCAAAATTCTTGCGCTTTCTGCAATGGATAAAGAAGAATTGAATGTTCTTGGAACTTCTACAGTTTTGGAGAACGAGATCTTCAACGCAATCAATACAGCTTATGCAACTGATGGACTTTACGTTCACGTTTCGGCAAAAATGCAAATTGAACCGGTAATTGAAATCATCCATGTTTCAACTGGCGACGCTGTTTTGACAAATGTTCGTCACGCAATTACTGCCGAGGCTTTTGCTGAAGTAAAATTGTTGCAGCATTTTGTTACTGAAAAAGGCGAAGGTTCATTCACAAATGTTTACACAGAGGTGAATGTTGCCAAAAACGCGAAAGTAGTAATCGATAAATTACAGGAAGAAAACGATACGGCATACCATGTTGCAACAGAACAAGTTGCTCAGGCGCAAGATTCGAATTTCACGATCAACACAATTACCTTAAACGGTGCGTTGGTTCGCAATAACCTGAATATTGATGTAAACGGTTCAAACTGCGAAACGCATTTGAACGGAGCTTATATTTTGAATGGAAGTCAGCATGTTGACAACCATACAATCGTAGATCACAAAGTTTCTCATTGTGAGTCGTTTGAATTGTACAAAGGCGTAATCGACGGAAAAGCAACTGGTGTTTTTAACGGGAAAGTTTTCGTTCGTAAAGACGCTCAAAAAATCAATGCTTTCCAATCAAACGGAAATGTATTGTTAAGTCTTGATGCAACTGTAAACAGCAAACCGGAATTGGAAATCTATGCTGACGATGTGAAATGTTCGCATGGGTCTACAACTGGTCAATTAGATGAAGAAGCAGTATTTTACTTACGTGCTCGCGGTTTAAGCGAAGCAAGTGCACGACAATTAATGGTTGGCGCGTTTGTAGGTGAAGTTTTTGATAAGATTGAAAATGAAGGCGTTGTTGAAAGAATTCACGAAGTTCTTCGAGAAAGATTTGACTGGTCGATATAATGAAGTGACCTCAAATCTTAATGATATAATTAAATCCGATGTGTTTGCGTCGGATTTTTTTGTGCTATCCTTTTAGAATTTATACCCAATATTGAATCCGAAACGAAATAGGTCGTAAACAAGTTGCGCTCTTGTGTAGTCATTTATTTCTTCGAAATAATAAACTTGTTCCTCTCCATTAGAATCAAATCCTGTGATGTTCACAACCGTACTTACTTCGTATTCCATTTTTATTCTAGGAAAATAACTAATGTCTAATCCAAGCTGAAGCTTTTCGAAAAATGTCTTGTTCAAGTTAAGTGAACAAAATCCAAAAACGTTGTTGTTATTCTCTGGAACATTCGTTCGGTAGCGAGTGACAGTGGTATAGGAATATGGTTCCTTGTAGATAGCCGATCCGTATTGTAAACCGGTATAAAGTCCGAAATCTGACTTTGAATAGAGCCCAATTTCAGGTTGCAA
>CAMLET010000450.1 GCA_946479125.1 uncultured Flavobacteriales bacterium | reverse complement strand
AATATATAGAAAAAGGTTCTCGTATTTACGAGAGCCTTTTTTTGTTTGAAACCCTTGATATCACTTCATCTAAAGTTAATAAACGAACAAAGGTAAGGCCTATTTATTTTCAAATTGAAATAGGTGATTTCATTTTGAAAATAAATTCGTTTTTTGATCGTAATGCCACGAGAAACATAACCTCGCTAAGCCCCGAATACCAAGCGTTTACGAGTTTTTACGACTTATCGTTTCATCTCGGCAAGGTTATAGACTACGCTTTGGCATAACAAAAAAGAAACAAGTCATGAAAAAGGTTTTCATATTAGTCCTACTACTACACACTGTTTCTAACGCATTGTCATTTGAAAGCTCAAAACCAACCGCTGAAAATGACAGTTGTGCCCTACAAGTAAGAATCACAGATTCTGAAATCAATTCTTTCGGTCTGAACATTGAGATTGTAAACGTTGAAGTTTACAACGAGAATTTAGGCTGGATTACGCTAAACGATTTTCAACAAAACATTTCCAGCTTAAGTTTTACAAGTGGAAATGAATCGCTTTTGGCAAATGCTATTATCCCTCAGGGAATCTACACTAAAGTTAGACTGACTTTCGGTAACACGAATATGCTCTACTCTAACACCGCAGAGGCTAACGCTTCAGATCAGTTGACTTTCATTTCCAATGAAGACAAAAGAGTTGAAATTGATATTCAGCAATACCTTTTTGAGAAAGACACAAATGAGGTACTGATCCACTTTGATGTATCGAACTCAATTACATACATCGAAGACGCATTTATCATTGCACCTGATTTTCAGGAAATAAAAGGCGCGGTTATTGAAGCGAAGGAAATAGAAACAGATGTCAACTCACTTTCATTGTCTAAATAAATGTGATTTGTCTCTCCAATATAAAGGAAAAACCGTTCGATTTATGCGCTAGAACAGGTTGATTACTTTATTAAATTTTCCCCTTTTCTGTTCATTCAGAATTGGGGATTTTTTCTTTTCGGTGAAAGTCAAAGCTAAAACCATTTAGTTAAATTAATTTTAAACAATCGCCTATTTCGAGCTGTTTTTTAACAATTTTCACTCGCAAAAAACTCCGCCAAGACCATCTTTAATCTATATTTGCTCTCACAACTACTACAATATGAGAAGCTTACTACTGATTTTCTTCGTTGTTATTACAAACTTATGCTCCGCGCAATCATTTTCATACCGATTCAAAGGAACGATGGACCAGGAACGCATTCAAAAAATTGAAAGCGATATTCTTGCAAATCCTGAATTTTCGAACGTTAAGTTCAAAGTGAAAGAACAAAGCGGAGAAATCCTTTTTCAGTTCAAGGCGCAACCTGTGATAAAAGAAGAATCACAAACAAGTCCGGCGGTAATTTTGAAGAAAATTATCATCATCAATGGACTAGAACCAATAGAACTAGTTCAACTACCATAAGTCGCGATCAATGAAAACTGTAAAAAGTCTACTACTTGGGATAGTACTTTCCCTTCCTGTTTTGTCGTGGCAGCAATCTAACGACTGTTCAACAGCAACAGCACTTCCGGTTACAGCCAACTGTAGTTCTCCGACAAACGGAACAACTATCGGTGCCACTCAAAGTATTGCTGGATGTTCAGGAACTTCAGACGACGACGTTTGGTATCAATTCACCGCAACGGCAACTTCTCACCAGATCACGGTTGTTGGCTCTGCAAGCTTCGATGCAGTTGTTCAGGTATTTTCGGGAGCTTGTGCTTCACTTGCTTCACTCTCTTGTACCGATTTGACGTTTAACGGAGGAACTGAAACTGTTTATTTATCGGGATTAACGATCGGGCAGGTTTATCGTGTTCGCGTTTACCATTACTCAGCTGGCAGTGGAAGCGGAACCTTTACCATTTGTTGTACAGTTGGAGCTTCTGCCCCATCTAACAACAACTGTTCTGGTGCAACCGCTTTAACAGTTAATACTTCTTGCGTCAATACTGCAGGAACAACTTTAGGTGCAACACAATCTATTGCTGGTTGTTCAGGAACTGCGGATGACGACGTTTGGTATTCTTTCGTTGCTACAAATGCATCACAAACCATTACTGTAACCCCAACAACTTCAACTTTTGATGCTGTTTTCCAAGTATACAGCGGAACTTGTGCATCATTATCTACAGAAGCTTGTATCGACAATACATTTTCAAATGATCCGGAAACCTCAACCGTTGTTGGTTTAACACCTGGTCAAACTTACTATGTTCGCGTTTACGATTACTATTCGAGTAATCCCGGAACTTTCAATATTTGTATAACTGGACCAGCAACAGCTGTTCCAACCAACGACAATCCTTGTTCTGCAATTGCACTTCCTGCGGTAACTTCGAATTGCAACTATTTGGAGTTTACTACTGTTGGCGCTACAAATACAGCCTCTCCGGGAGCTCCAAGCTCTTGTATTGGTGGTTCTGGAGCTGCAAATGGTGGATTTTCAGCAGGGACACTGGATGTTTGGTTTTCAATTGTCGTTCCTAGTTCAGGAACGTTGTTCATTACTCCCAAACCAAATATGGGTGCCGGAAGAATTTCAGACGGTGTAATGGTTCTTTATTCCGGAACCTGTGGTAGTTTAACTCAAATCACTTGTGCAGATGACAACAATTTCCCGGGAACAGCAAACGATCTACTTCCATTCATTTCAGCAACTGGTTTAACTCCGGGTTCAACAGTTTATCTGAGATTCTTCGGATATGGAACATCCAGCGGAACTTTTGGTCTTTGTATCACAACCGCAAGCAACGATGCGTGTTCAAATGCGCTTTACATTTGTGATTTGAACGGGTACAGTGCGTCTACAAGTGCTGCATTTACGCCAGATCGCCCGTGTAACATGCGAGGAAATGCGGAACAAAACAACGCTCCAACTTACACATATACTCCAGGAACAAATCAAGGAGGAATCTTTGGTTCAGCTGGAGCTTGGGGAACAGGTTCTGCAAGTCCCGATGTTCAGATCAACAACAATTCATGGATCCGATTTACAGCCGCTTCTGCAACCGCAGTTCTGAATGTTTCAGTTTCTGATTGCTGGGTAGGAAATTACCCAAGTGGTGGAATCCAAATGCAGGTGTTCTCATCGAATGGCGCCTGCTGTAACTTCACTCCCGTTTCCAATTTTGAAGAAAATTCGACCTCATTTACAATTACAGCGAACGGTTTAACACCAGGCAAC
>CAMLET010000449.1 GCA_946479125.1 uncultured Flavobacteriales bacterium | reverse complement strand
GGATTAGATGATAACGATTCAGTTTCAACACCAGTTGACACAGACAACGACGGAAATCCTGATTACACAGATACAGATTCTGATAACGATTCAGTTCCTGATAGTGATGAGAACGATCCGAATGGTGATGGAAACGGTCCAGACGATTCTGATGGTGATGGAGTTCCGGATTACCAGGATGGTGATGATGATAACGATGGAGTACCAACGGTTGACGAAAGTGAAAACAGTGGCGGTATCTACAGCGATTGTGATCATGATGAAGTTCCGGATTACTTAGATGTTGACAACTGTAACATTGCAACTGGAGGAATTGTAATTCCGGATGCATTCTCACCAAATGGTGATGGTACAAATGAAACATTCGTAATCGTAGGAATTGAAAACTTCCCTGGAAATACATTGTTGATCTTTAATCGTTGGGGTTACGAAGTCTTCAACGCTGAAGATTACCAAAACAACTGGGATGGAACTTCAACTGGTACAATGAATGTTGGAGGCGACCAATTGCCAACGGGAACATATTATTACATCCTTGACACGAAAACAATTGAGTATGGTGTTCTTAAAGGATATGTTTATTTAAAAAGATAATTAGATAGTAATTGAAGATATTATGAAAAAGCAACTCATATTCATCTGTTTGTTCTTCTGTGCCCTGAATGCTGGTGCACAGCAGGACCCACAATTTACGCAGTTCTTTGACAATGCTTTGTTTGCCAATCCGGCTTATGCAGGAAGCAATGACGTGCTGAACATTACAGCACTTCACAGAGAACAATGGGTAGGTTTTGACGGAAGACCGCAATCTACGTCTTTGAGTATTCATTCTCCTTTGTCGTACCGTTCGGTTGGAGTTGGTTTAACAATGATTCATGATCAATTGGGACCATTCAAGCAAAACCTGATTTACGGAGACTTCTCTTATTCATTGAAATTCAAGAATAAAAGTAAATTGGCTTTCGGTATCAAAGGTGGAGTGAACCTGATCAATATCGGAACGGATCAGTTGAGCTCGGTTCAGAACGATGCTTACCTTGTTCAAAGTATTGCAAACAATTTAAATCCGAACTTTGGCTTTGGAGTTTATTATCACACTCAGCGTTGGTTCATTGGTGCAAGTTCTCCAAAATTGTTGCAACAAAGTTATGATGGTAGTTCAACCAATATGGAAAAACGTCACTTCTTTGCAAGTGCTGGTTTTGTTTCACGTTTGAATCAAGTTTGGCAATTGCGTCCAATTGTTCAGGTAAAAGGGACAGAAGGAGCACCTTTAAGTATTGATGCTTCTTTGGCTGCAATCTATAACGATCGTTTCTTCATTGGAGGAATGTGGAGACCAAATGCCGCGTTCGGTGCTTTCGTTCAGTTTAAATTAAACGACCAGTTCAAGGTTGGTTTGGCTTCTGATTTCGGTACACAGAAAATTCGTAATTACAACAGCGGAACGTATGAGTTATTGTTGAGCTACGATTTCAAAACACGTAAACAAGGAATCATTTCCCCAAGATATTTCTAATACAATTGAATAAAGAATTATGAAATCAATAATTGTTGTCTTAGCTGTTTTGTTCTCGGCGGTTGTTTTCGGACAAACTTCTCGATTAAGAAAAGCCGACGAATATTATAATTTAAAATCGTACGCATTAGCTATTGATTCTTACGAAAATTTACTTGGTTCAAGTGTTGATACCCCTGAAATGAAAGCGAAGTTGGCAGATTCTTATTACCAAATGGGTGATTTGACAAATGCCGAAAAAGTATACGCAACTTATGTTCCTTCTCAAACGGTGTCTGATACTGAAGTTTATCAGTACGCACAATCGTTGAAAGAAAACGGAAAGTATGGCGAATCGGATACCTGGATGAAGAAATTTGCAACGATGAATCCTGCAGATGCTCGTTCAAAGAACTTTACTGAAAACTTCAATTATTTGGAGCAAATTCAAAAGGAAGGAAGTCACTTTACAATTGATAGTTTAGATATCAATACAATGCAGGCCGACTTTGGAGCTTATCCTTCGGTTGACGGAAAGAAAGTGTATTTCGTTTCTTCTCGCAGAGATCCGGCTTTCATTAAACGACTTTGGTTGGGGAATGATCGTCCGTTTTTAGATGTATATGTTGCCGATCAAACTCAGATTGGAAAACTGTCTAATCCTGATCGTATCTCAACAAAAGTAAATTCAGTTTATCACGAAGGACCTTTGTGTTTTTCTGCAGATGGTAAAACAGTTTACTTCACTAGAAACAACATTTCTAAAGGAAACTTAAGAAAAGACGAAAAAGGTTTGCAACAATTGAAGCTGTACATTGCGGATGTTGATGCTAATGGTGCTTGGAAAAACGAAAGAGAATTCCAATACAATTCCAGAGAATATTCAATCGGTCACCCTACTTTGAGCGAAGATGGAAAAACCTTGTACTTCTCTTCCAATATGCCCGGAACTTTGGGTGGAGCTGATATCTTTAAATGTTCGGTTGACGGAAATAATAAATTCGGTAAACCTGAAAATTTAGGGACGTTGGTCAATACGGAAGGACAAGAAATGTTCCCTTGGGTTGGTAAAGATGGTGAGTTTTTCTTCTCTTCTGATGGTCATACAGGTTTAGGCGGATTAGACGTTTACGTTGTTCTTTCCGATAAAGCAGGAGTTTTCAGAAAATTGTTGAATGCTGGAATGCCAATCAATTCGAATAACGACGATTTTGCATTTACTCAAAATCCTGATGGAACTTCCGGTTACTTCTCTTCAAACAGAACAACTGGAAAAGGAAGTGATAATATCTATTCTTACAAGTTGACAAAACCGTTCAAAGCATCATTGATGGTAACAGGTTTCTCAGTTGATATTGCTGGTGGTATTATTCCTGAAGCAAAAGTGAATTTGGTAAACAAAGCTGGTGAAGTTTTGGCGACAGCAACTAGCAATGCAAAAGGATTTTACACCTTCCCGGTTGAGCCTGAAATGGATTACACAATTCAAGCTGAGAAAAAAGACTACTTCCCTAATTCTGCAAATTTCAATACGAAGAATCTTCCTGTAAACACAGAAGAAATTAAGCAAGATGTGAATTTGGAAAAAGATCCTGGATTGGCTCTTCATGCTTTGGTAACAGATGCTGTTTCAAAAATGCCTTTGGAAGGTGTGAAATTGAAAATGGTTGATAACATGACGAATTCTCCTTTTGTAGATATCACAACTTCTACAACTGGTG
>CAMLET010000448.1 GCA_946479125.1 uncultured Flavobacteriales bacterium | reverse complement strand
TAACGGTATAACCAATGTTTTGATAAGCCAAACCAACCTGATCATATTTCCAATATGCAGGGAAATTCAAAGAGAACACCGCATCGTTGAAATTATTCGTTGTTTCGGTAACCAATACTTCACCTGTTTCCGAATCGTAAGCCAGATTCTTTGTCTCAACGATTGATCCATCTGTATCGGCAGTTACTCTGCTTAAAACACCAAACTTGTTTACCACCTTGTTCAAAACAGCCGTTCTGAAGCGGTCTTCAGCCAAGTCCAGTTTCGCCCAAACACTTGGAATCACTAAGTAAAGTGGTCCCGCGAAAAGTCCATTTAAATTCATCTCAATTGGACCAACTCCAATTGACTGCGTACCTGTTTCACGGAAGTCAGCAACTGCTTCGTATTTTACACCTACTTCAGCAGTGGAAGTTGATCCATCAGGTTTAATTGTAGTAACATCATTTTCCAGTTTGAAACTAGGAATACCGTTAACAGTAACCGGGCTCATTTGGTAATCGTATTTCACAGAACTGATTGGTTCATTCTTGTTTTCAGCATAAACAGCTTCCCCTTTTGGTTTTCCGTGCATGTCGTTTAGCTCCAAATAGAATCCTTGAGTTGCAGTCATATATTCATATTGTGGGCTGAACGGCAAGAAGGAATTACTTGATTTATGGTCTATCCCAGTTGCATTGGAAATTACAGGGAAATCCTTAGCTGTATAGAACTCTTTAACCACTTTTCCTGTTGTAGAATTGGTTATTCCAAGAGGTTTCAAATCTGTAATCACCACTCTGCTATAACCAACTGAAGGATTCGGGAACTGGCTCTCCATAATTGGAGTTTCGATATACATGTTGTAGTCTGGTGCAAAAACGATCTCATCGTCATAGAACTTTGGTCTAACCATTGAGTTCTCATCTCCACCCATTGCAGGTTCATAAGTTGCAACACCTGAAGATGTTCCATCCTCCTGTTCATATTTAAATTCTTGTCCGTAACTGAAGTTGTCAGAAGTTGAGGTTCCGTTGCTGGTCATCTTCTTCCAGTTATCATACATTTTAATAGTTCTAACACGTGATCCACCTCCTAACTTGCGTTTAGTTGGCTCCAACAATCGGATAAATGATCGTTGAGTAAGAATCTCAGTACATTTATCTTTATTGTAAATGGCCATATTTGGTCCAGTTGCCAATTCACTGAAACTTGCAAAACTTGATGCAATCGTCTCAACAACCTCAGTTACTTTATTAAGAATTCCATTCTCACTCGCATCATCAGAATTACCAACATTAACGTCGCTAATGGTTCTGGATAAATTCATACGTGCAAATTGAATAGCCGATTTTACGATAGGACTGTATTGTTTCGGATCATCATCATCCTTCAACTTAACCGGTGCAAGTTTTATCTTCCCGATTCCTGTAGTTGAATTAATCTCAATCGTTTGAATAAATCCATAACCGGTTACATACTCCCACTTAGGTGCAGTATTGCGGTCATTTACATTTACCAAACACTTGTAGTAAACCAGTTGTCCCGGTTTCCCATATTCATCTGCATTTGTATGACCAGCTCTAGCATTAAAATAAATCAAGCGATTTCTTGCCTCATCCGATGAAATTATTTGTTCCGTAGGTGAGCTGCTTGAAGTTCCTATGCTTCCATCTGCTTCACCTGTTGCTATGATTGGGAACATTTGAGAAGCAGGCATGTTTTGTACAAATGCATAATCATCACTCTCATAATCTACTTCAATTTTACCTCCTGAAGGAAGGTAAATTCCACTCAATGACCATTGATTGATGTTATCTCTTGCCTCAACAGGATCTTGCGTAGTATAAGGATAATCTCCTTGAGGCATTGGACCAGTGCCCGTATAACTATAAGCTCCGGATCCAGTTGCCTGATAATTCCCCCAACGATCAACAGCTTTCATATTGTAGTCTGCATTTGCACCCGCATATTCAAACTTGTAAGAGCTGCGTTTCATTTTAAAAGAACCCTGGTAGGTAAAGTAAATTTCTTTCAAAGTAAGTTTTCCGCCACCTGTTGCATTTGCCGGGTAACCTTGACAAAGTGAATAATCATATACAAAGTTTACTTCCTGAATAGATTTCGCCTGACTCAAATCCAATTCGTGGTCTGTGAATTCCTTCTTCGTATAAAGTGCAATTTTCTTAAGCAACATCATTTTTCCCGCTGTTGGATCCAACCCTCCATTTCGAGTTGATGCTGACATTCCGTCAACGCGATCTTCACAATAGAAAACCGCAACGTAATTCTTTGTCTCAATCTTTTTGACATAGTAAAGCTCCTTTTTACCGAAAACAAAACTTGCCTTGTCATCTGTTTTATCAGATTTCAATCCTTCATTGTAATAAGCTTTATTCAAATCCATTGGAGTTCTCCACTTCACGTTCTCCACTTTGTGATAGTCAACCTTCACGTAGGAACCCAAATCATTAACTGTTGGACCTTTAGATCCATCCGAATCAACATAATCGTCGCTCAATACTGCAGTAAGCAAGAATGAATGTGCGTATGACGGAGTTGTTTGTTGAGAATAATAATTATCAATTCCTTTCTCATTTCCACCACTAGCCATTGTACTGAAGCCAGAACCGAGATCAACCAATCCAGAATAGCCGTCGTTTACAGGAAAAACACCACCGCTATTGTTTAGATTATTACCAACTGCAAATGTTACGTCTTCCTGACTAATGTTGTACGCAGGTAAACCAAAAACATATCTTCTTCCATCAGTTCCTAATTGTGTAATTTCACCGATGTGATGACTCTTCGCGTACTGATATAAACTAGGACTTTGAGCATCAACCCCCAACCCTAGAGCAACTTCTCCAACTGTTAGGAAAGACATTACCTGATTACGCTTGATTCTTTCAGTTCTATTGTTGGTACCCATTGTTGCACCATGAACAACTTTCTTCACAGCGGTAAATGCAGCAATTCCTTCAATGCTAAAACGTTCAGCATTATCTTCGGTAAAGGTTGTACCAAACAAGGGATCGGTATCAACTGATTTTTCATTTGCTTCCTGAAAAGCGAACGTTTCATTAATACCGCTCGCATCCTCAAATTTCACAGTTGGAGATGCCTGATTGGAATTACCGCGCCAAGCTCCTGCATATCCAAAAACAGCAGATCCTGCAATATCCCAACTCGCATCAACATTATTTCCCAAACCGAATTCGTAACCAAAATCTCCGGAAACG
>CAMLET010000447.1 GCA_946479125.1 uncultured Flavobacteriales bacterium | reverse complement strand
AGAATTTACCTTTCAATTTCGCAGCGTGATTTACAGGTGAATTGTCGTCATATCCTTTTTGATTCTCTTGCGGTGTTTGCATGAAACGCTCAGTATAAATGTTGTCGTAGTATCTCCAGTTTGTTACCGGTGCAACTGCAATTCCCATTTTGAATACGTCTGCACCTTTCGTCATTGCTAAAGATGTCATGAAACCTCCGTAACTCCAACCCATGATTCCGATACGTGCCGGATCAACGTAAGATTGTGCTTGTAAGTATTTTCCAACTGAGATCAAATCTTCCGTTTCCAATTTACCCAACTCTTTATAAGTCGACTTCTTGAAAGCTTCACCACGGAACATTGTTCCTCTTGGATCTACAGAAACAACGATATATCCTTTTTGAGCCAATAATTGATGGTACAAATATCCTGAACCTTCGTATTCGTCAGAAACGGTGTTTGAACCTGGTCCACAGTACACATTAAAGTAAACCGGGTATTTTTTATTCGGATCGAAGTTCTTTGGTTTGATGATCCATCCGTTCAAGCTTTGTCCATCAGCTGCCGGGAATTGAACAAACTCTTTTGGCGACAATTTCATTCCGTCCAATTTACTTTGAAGTGCTTTGTTCTCTTCCAGTACTTTCAGTGTTCTTCCGCTTTGGTCACATAAAGTGAATGTTGGAGCTTTAGAAGACCATGAACTTGTTTTGACGAAATAGTTGAATCCTTGAGCGAATTCAGCTGAATGTGTTCCTGTCAATTCAGAAAGCGCTTTTTTCGATTTCCCTGAGATGTTGATAGTATAAAGTGTTTTGTGAATTGCTCCTTGCTCAGCAGAAGCATAGTAGATCATGTTTGTTTTGGTATTGATACCGTACAATTCGATGATGTCCCAGTTTCCGGAAGTTACCTGACGTTGTGTTCCGTCAAAGTTCAATACGTACAGTTGATTCCAACCGCTTTTTTCCGATGTTCTCAACAATGATTTTCCATCTTGTAGAACAATAAGATTGTTATCGATGTCAATGTAAGTAGGTGATTTCTCGTTGTAGAAAACGTTTGCCATTGGTGCAGCTGGATTGGTAACCAGGTAATAGTTCAAATCGTTTTGGTGACGATTCATTGTTAAAACCACCAACTCATTTTTTACTGGTGACCACTGAAAACGCGGAATGTATTCAAAAGCTCCAAAACTGATTTCTTTTGTCGTTCCATTGTCTACATCTGCAATATGCATTGTTACTTTCGAATTGTCTTCACCAGCTTTAGGATATTTGAACTCGTAACGCTCAGGATATAACTGTCCGTACATATCCATTGTAAACTGCTCTACTTTACTTTCGTCGAAACGCATGAACGCTAAAAACTTAGAGTCTGGCGACCATGAAAAGCCTTGAGTAATTCCGAATTCTTCTTCGTAAACCCAGTCAGTTGTACCGTTGATAATTTTATTGATAGCACCATCTTTAGTGATCTGCTTTTCCTTTTTACCAGCAATGTCGTAAACGAACAGGTTATTTGCTGCAACGAATCCAATTTTTGTTTCATCCGGAGAAAAAGTGGGCAAGGTTTGCATTTCGTCTCCGTCATGAAGTTTCAAAACAGATTTTGTTGCCATGACGTAAACATATAGGTCTGCAGAATAACTTCTTCTATAAATAGGATTCTGATTTACAAAGACCAACGCATACTTTCCTGAAGCACTCAATTGTACATCTGAAGCTTCGAGTGCATTTCCATTAAAATTAAGATCAGAAACGTTCATAATCTCAGTACTATCTGCACCTAAATTCTTAAACTTGTATTTGTATAAATACGTTTTTCCTTCTTTTTGAGCGAATTTAGTGTACGATTCGCCATCAGATAAAGATGCAAATCCATCAACATAATTCATTCGAAACTCAGCACTTTTGTGAATGCGCTCTACAGTTAGATCTTGAGCGAAGGAAGTTCCAAGTGCTCCTAGAAATAAGAAAAATAAGGTTTTTTTCATTCGTTTGATTATTGTAAATCTCTTGACAAAAATAACCAAATCATATTGCGGTTACTTGTCCTTTGATATATACTTTGTACGCTCAAATTTAAAATCAATTTGCGTTGTTCAACTCATTAATGTTCGAAATCGTTCAAAACCTTTTCTAAATGTTAACAATTCAATAATGATAGTAAATATGAAATGCCCTATATTTGCACCGAAGTTTGTAACTGTTACCCTTGATGTCGGCCCAAAGGCTTGGACTGAAACCAGTTAACAAACAAGGAACTTGAATAAAAACACGTTTTTTTAAGAACACGATTTTCTTATTAACTGAAGTAGCCTCCCGGTGAAATTACAGTGTGTTACTTCCTTTAAGTCGTTACTCAATTATCGTAAATACAAATAATCAATTTAATATGAAAAAAGCTCTACTTTTTGCTAGTTTGACAATTGCTGGATTCTCTTTTGGACAGTGTTCAGATCTAATTATTTCTGAATACGTTGAAGGATCAGGTTATAGTAAAGCAATTGAATTGTATAATCCAACAGGATCTGCAATTGACCTTACAGGTTACCGTCTTGAACGTTTTTCTAATGGAGATATTACATCTGCAAATGGAGGTGTAACGAATCTTACAGGAACTGTTCAACCATATTCTACGTTCATACTTGTGAACAATAATGCTACTGGAGTTGATCCGGTTTTATTGGCTATGGGAGATCAATTGGATAACCAATACCCAGCTCCAACTTACATGAACGGAAATGATGCGGTTGTTTTGTATAAGAATACAACAATCATTGATATTTTCGGGAAAACAGGAGATGCTACAATCGCTACTTCAGCTGGTTGGAGTGACATGGCGCCATACGATGGTTCTGCCGGAGCAATTTGGACAGAAGATCAAACATTGATCAGAAAAGCAAATGTTCTACAAGGTGTAACTGTTAATCCGGCTACGTTTATCGTAACTCAACAATGGGATTCTTTACCAAGAAACACATTTACACAGTTAGGTTCTCACACTTGTGATTGTGAACTTTCTGTAGGTGAATTGAATAAAGTAGCGATGGAAGTTTATCCAAATCCAGCTGGAAATGGAGTTGTTTTCGTTAACGCTGCTCAAAACATTGAATCAGTTTCTATCGTTAGTATGACTGGTGAAGTTGTGCTTCAAGTAGAAAATACATCAGTTTCTAAATTGGTTCAATTGAACGCTGAAGGATTGAAAAAAGGAGTATACGTGGTTAAAGTAAACTTTAG
>CAMLET010000446.1 GCA_946479125.1 uncultured Flavobacteriales bacterium | reverse complement strand
TTTCGAGAGCCTGGATTAACCCACAAAGCTAATATTGCAACAGAATCGTATGCTGCCATTGCTGGTGGAATCACCTCTTTCATGGAAATGCCGAATACGGTTCCGAATACTTTGACACAGGAATTGCTTCAGGATAAATATGATATTGCAGCGAATTCGTCTTATGCGAATTACTCTTTCTTCATGGGAGCTTCTAACGATAATCTCGAGGAAGTTCTGAAAACAGATCCGAAGAAGGTCTGTGGAGTGAAGATCTTCATGGGCTCGTCGACAGGAAACATGTTGGTTGACAGCGAAGCAACGTTGAATCATTTGTTCAGCAATGTTACCATGCTAATTGCAACGCATTGTGAAGATGAAGCAACGGTTCGTGCTAATCTTGAAATCTTCAAGGAAAAGTATGGCGAAAACATTCCTGTAACGGCTCATCCACTTATTCGAAGTGAAGAGGCTTGTTATTTGTCCTCTTCTAAAGCCGTTGAATTGGCGAAGAAGCACAATACACGTTTACATATCTTGCATATTTCAACAGGAAAAGAAACATTCCTTTTTGATAATACCATTCCATTAAGCGAAAAACGAATTACCTCCGAAGCTTGTGTTCATCACTTGTGGTTTACGGATGCTGATTACGACAAAAAAGGGAATTTCATTAAGTGGAATCCTGCTGTGAAAACTGCTGCCGACCGCGATTTGATTTGGGAAGCAGTAAACAATGATAGAATTGATGTGATTGCAACCGATCACGCACCTCATACTTTTGACGAGAAGAGTCAGTCGTACATGACAGCTCCTTCAGGTGGACCGCTTGTTCAGCATGCGCTTTTGGCAATGTTGGAATCATCAAAACAAGGAAAGATTACCCGAACAAAAATGGTAGAGAAAATGTCTCATGCTGTTGCTGTTTGTTTCGAAATCAAAGACAGAGGGTACATTCGTGAAGGTTACAAGGCTGATTTGGTTTTGGTGAACCCGAATGAAACAACGGCTGTAACTAAAGAAAGTTTGCGTTACAAATGCGGATGGTCTCCTTTCGATGGAACGATTTTCTCGCACAGAATTGAAGCAACTTTTATCAACGGAAAGAAAGTTTATGCTCACGGAGAGAATATAGATCTTCGTGCTGGTGAACGTATGGAATTTGCTAGATGAAAAACTGGATTCTAGGCATATTGATCCTTGGGATTTCATTCGCGTGCAGTAGTGAAATGGATCATCCTGATGCACCCGATGATTTGATTCCGGAAGCAGAAATGGTGACTTATATGCACGATTTGACGATGCTGGAAGCTGGAGTTCAGAACCGATATCAAAGTGTCAACAGATATTACAAAACCATGATCCGTTCCGGAGAAAAGTATTTTAAGTCGAAAGGGATTACAGTTGACCGTTTTGAAAGGTCATTTGATTATTACGCTACTCAGCCAGAGGTTTTTCAGCGAATTAATACGCAGGCAATGGATAAAATGACCATTGAGCTGAATAAGGAAGAGGCGAAAAAGACAAAAGATTAAAGACGATAGACTCAAGATATAATTTCTGTGAATGCCACGTCAGTCTGAGTTCCGCCGCGGTGGAGAGGAACGAGAATTTTATATCGAACCTGCCTGTCAAATGCTTGCAGTCAGACAGGGACTAGTGGCAGTCCGCTTTCTGATTCAAAACCAGTTTTTTCATTTCAACATTAATCAAACTCAGGTAGGTAACATTTCCTATTGTTGATGAAGCGGCATTCCACCATTCAAAGCGAATAAAATCCAAAGCCGCCATTTCTGCCATCATTTTTTCGGAATACCCTGTTTTCAGAATTCTGTTGTAAGCTTCTTCGCCATAAATGGTTTTGTATTCTTTCAGAATCTTTGCCGGTTCAGAACAAAGAAGAGCAATGGTCGATTTACATATCTTAGCCGTTTTTTTATCGGTTTTCAAAATCTCCGGATTCCGGATTGCTTGAATTGCCAGTAATTTCAATTCCAATTCTCTTTTCAACTGAGATACTCTGATCTTTCGAATAGAATCCCATAACGAAGCTTTTGGTAATTGTGCATTCTCCAATTCTTTGATTCCGTTTTCCAGCTCACGTTTTACCTTTTCAGGCTTTATGTGAACAGAATCTTTTAGCTGTGTTCTGAAAACAGGCTGACTATATGAATTTGGATTCATGAAAAGTCCAACGATATTGTCGAGTTGTTCGCGATTTGTAAGTTCAGAATTGATCTCGCCTTCGTACATGCAAATCCCGTCCATCCAGGAATAATTTTCCTGACCTTTCACCAGAAAAGAGAAGAACAAAGCCGTTAAGAGAAGCAGTTTTTTCATTTCGTTGCGTTTCTATCGGGGTTTTGTGACAAAAATCCTGCCCAACCTTTTGCCTTCGTTTTGTTGTTCTCACCAACTCCTTTTGAGAAATGGTGGCAAACCGCGGCAGCCAATCCATCAGTTGCATCCAGGTATTTCGGCATTTCATCAAATTTCAAAAGTGTCTGCAGCATAGCAGCAACTTGTTCTTTAGAAGCATTTCCACTTCCGGTAATCGATTGTTTGATACGTTTTGGTGTGTATTCTTCATAAGGAATATTCATACGAAGCGCGGCTGCAATGGCAACTCCCTGAGCTCTTCCCAATTTTAACATGGACTGAACGTTCTTCCCAAAGAAAGGAGCTTCAAGCGCCATTTCATCGGGTTTGTATTCTTGTATCAGTTCGTCAATTCTATCAAAGATGCGTTTCAGTTTATCCGGCTGATTGTCTAACTTTTGAAGCTGTACAATTCCAAAATTCAGCAAGGTCATTTTTTTACCTTGAACGTGAATTATACCGTAACCCAAAACTGTTGTACCGGGATCGATCCCGAGAATTATTTTATCTTCGACCATTCGAATGAAAGAGGAACTTAAAACTACTAAAAAACGGTCAATCTTGCGATTAGGTTTGCAGGTATTGCTGTTTTTTAGCGTTCTATTAACACTTTACTTTCAACTCAAGGATGTAAAGTGGAATTCCTTCTCAAAAATCCACGTTGAATACCTATGGGCATTGATTCTTGCAGTTTTACTTCTATTCGTTAATCAGGGAATAGAATATGTGAAATGGAAACTGTTTACGAAGCATTTGGTCGATGATAATCGCAAAACGTGGAATTCCTTTTTAGCCGGTTTAGCTTCTGGATTTCTCTCACCAAACGGATGGGGAAATGTATTGGGGAGAATGTTGTTTTTCAGACGCCGACATTCCATCCAAATTGT
>CAMLET010000445.1 GCA_946479125.1 uncultured Flavobacteriales bacterium | reverse complement strand
ATAATTAAAAGTGCTAATAGTAGTTTTTTCATTTTTTGAGCTTATGAATGAACGTGTTGTACTAAGACATATCAGTAACGCAACAACCGTTTTGTCCTTACTCTTTTAAATAGGGTTTTCAGGTTCCCCTTTTCTGCAAACAGGTGCAGCCCTTTGCGATGAGTTTTTACTCATATGAATAGCTGCCTTTCGCAAACAGCGTTGCTTTTTTACGGGTGCAATTAGTATCCCGTTCATTTGGCCAATGAATATCAAAACAACCATGTCTGGCAAATTCAATCCATCAGAATTTATCTCAGAAATGGCTTTTATCTCCTATAACGTACTGTTGCAGTAGCATGAATAAACTGCAGAATCACGTTTCACATATTGACAGTATAGCAGTGTAGAATTAGTCTTAGGCTCTGAAAATAAACAGGTAATAATTTATAGAAAGAGAATTGAATACAAAGTAGAGAAATTAATACCAAAGATTTTCCAAGATTATTCTTGGTTTTTGTTAATGCAATAGTCCCCAATCCATTTGAGCGCACATGGCTAGTTAGATTATAAGGCATGTTGGGTAATTTCAAGACTGTTAACAATGGCAACATTCCAGTGCAAAAGGTTGTATAGGAAAATAGGTTTTGTGTGATTAAATGTTCTCAGTAATGAATTTAACGATTTTGTCCTTGCGTGCTAGGATAAGTTGCTTTGTCCAACTCTGATCGTGAGATGTTAGTCTTTGTATTTCCCGTTGTTGTTCTAAATGGTTATAGGTATTGCGTTTGTCAGCAAAGGGCTTATTACCGACAGAACAGTTATGAGATTTAGAAAGGAGCAAATAGTTGCCCAGGCAATTGATATATTGGTTTACAAATTCCTCATCATAGTGATCGTAACCAGTTTCGGGATTTTCGGTCTGTGGAGCGATGTGTTCTAATTCCGGGCTGGTAATTTTGTCGAAACGTGTAGCCGTGTAGCCGTTTTTGCCTTGCCCTTCCAAATGGTTTTCGTACTTCCAAAGTAAATACTTTGCTGTTGAATGGTTGATACCACCCTGAATTGCACGTTCCAATTCTTGACTATTCCAATACGCCCACCACCAGGAGTCCGAAGAAACAGTTTTCATCCAATTAATGTGTTTGATAATTGGTTGAATATCGGGATTGTCTGACGTGAATTTTTGATAAACCTGGTCGTTCAATCTTGAAGTAATATCCGCTCTTGTCCCAATTAACCTATGTCGGAGTACGATTGATTCCAAAGCACTACAAAGCTTATTGATTTGGCTGATCCCTAACCCAAATTTATAAGCCTTAATGATGAATGGCATGGCAATGCCAATGCCGCCCAGAGTTACAAGAGAATGAATTTCTAAATTTTCCTTTTCGTCTGTACCAAAAAAAGTCGTCAAATGCTCAAAACTTGTTGCAAGTGATTGAGTAAATAATCTGATAAACGGAATTGGATTTTCTTCTGATAACAGTTTTTCAATTTTGTCAATGGCATTGTTTTCCCAGAGAGAGTTGAAGTGGACACGAAGCGTATAAACCAAAACATCATCTTCATTTATCCGGTATTCAATTGAAGAAATGGATTTGTAAATCTCTTCAAATCTGTCTTTGACCTCTTTTATTAAACTCTCTTTTTCTTCGCCACCCCAAAGGTGAACATTGAACATAAACTGAGCTTTAATAATTTCAAGATTTGAAGGCTTTTTACCCCTGTTGTTTTGGAAAATGAACATCTGTATTGCCTCCGATTCATCTTTTACAGGATGTGTTGTGCAGGAAGCATGTTGGATCGTGTCCAGCATTTTAAGCAAATACGCCTCGTCTTTACTGCTTAACCATGAACTGAAAAAATCGAATGCTGTTGCGATACGTTTTGCAGAAACAGTTTTCAGCCTGTTTCTGTCTTTTTTAGTTTGGTCTATGACATAATCTTTGAAAAATCTATCGTCATAGTCAACTGTTTCAAAACGACAGGTGGAGTTTCGCTTGATAATATCTTCAAAGGTTTCCTGTTCGCTTTCACTCAACGACCTTATTTGTTTCAGTCGGTTAAACAACGCCGAAAGGAAAATGACAATCGTTGTCATCCGTTGTTGTCCGTCAATTATCCCATACCACTTATTTTCCTTTTCCTCAAATAGAAAGTGTCCGAAATAGTATCTTGATTTAGTCGAGCTTCTATTGTAGTCATCCAGATCCGAAAGAAATACATTAGTCTGTTTGGGCGAATTTGATTTTTCAAGTTCTGTTTCCCATGAATATGCTCTTTGATAAGTTGGCACAAAAATCCTGTTGCCTGCCAACATTTGCTTTATAGTTGTTGATGCTTCCATTATAGAATTCTAATCGAGTTAGTGTTCGTTTGCTTATTTGGTGCTGTAGTGCCGGATAAGTTCAGAGTCGATTTTTTCAAGTTTGATCTCATCCAAAATATTGTTCATTTCTGTCAAACACTTTGTCCTATCACTATTGAATTTGTCTGAAAGCTCATCGTCCAAAACTTCTAAGCAAGTAGGATGCTCACGAATTATTTTATCAATTACACCTTGCTGATAGTTTTTTCTTATTCTGTCAAGGATGTTATAGATTTTTAAAATGCTGTTACGCCAATTCAAATTTGTTATTTTCTTGTAGTCGTATGAAGTTGCTATTAGATCGCCACGTCTATTGTAGAGTTTACCAGTTGTTATTGCCTCCATCGTATTTTTAATGGCTTGCATAAAGTCTCCCCCGCTTTCCTCACCTCTGATTTCTCTGCTGAATGCAGGACGAGTAAAGGCTTGCCGTAACATCGACATGATGTGAACGTTCTTGTCATATTTATGAATAGAGTCTAATAACTCTGAATAATACCAGTACATTAGTTCAATGTGATTTTCTATGAGAACTTGAAAGTCCTCCCAAAACCATACTTCGATAGAAAATTTATTGTTCTTTCTACGATCTTCGTTTATTGCTCTTATATCATCTTGAATTTTTGTATCTCGTGATGAAGTTGTTGCAAAAATTAGCCGTTGTATTTGAGGTTGGTTTACTTTTTCAGCCGAAACGACTTCAGTTTCAATTAGCTTTTTTGTCAAAAGCGATGTTGTCAAAAGTTTCCCTTTGGAATTAGTATTGCTTTTCTTCTTACATTGAATTGCGGTAAACCGATTCTGTTCGTCATATCCAAAAAGGTCAATTCCGGTTTGATCTTGGCCAGGTCGCCCATAGTTTTGCCAACCTTCTTGTTTCCAGATAACATCAACA
>CAMLET010000444.1 GCA_946479125.1 uncultured Flavobacteriales bacterium | reverse complement strand
ACAAGCCAAAGCTGCACGTTTTACTTTTTCAATAGTCGCTTCGTCCCAACCATTGTTTCTAAGATCGATGTCAATGACCAATTTCCCGATTCTTCGGGGTGAAGCGGCCATGATTTTAGTCACAGTTGCAAAGCCATTTTCGTAAGTATGACCGTGTTCTTTACAGTAAATCCCGATGATACTAATCATACAGGAAGCGTAAGCAGTTGCTACTAAATCTGTTGGAGAGAATTTCTCCCCTTTCCCATGATTGTCTGTTGGCGCGTCTGTATGAATGACCGTCCCGGATTGAAGATGTGTGCATTCTGTGCGCAATCCTCCAAGATATTTTACTGTTGCTGTTGCCATTAATTATTGAAATGTGGATACAAAGGTAATTCTATTAAACGTAATTAAATATTACCTGTTAATTTAATAGCAGTTTCAGCGTTTGGGGGATGTACTTAATTGTTTAAATTGCTTGATCCTTAAACGATCATTTCAATAGATCTAATGAAAATATTACTAATTGTTTTTAGTTCACTGAGTATTTCATCCTGCAGTTTCGTTCATTACATGGGAACTAAGAGCACGGTTGACAAATCTACATTGGAAATTGATAATTATTTAACCACGAATAAGATTGATTATTACGATTATAATCTCCTATTAAAAGATGAAATGATTGATTCATTATCAAGTAAAAGGCATGCTGTAAATTTATGGCAATTGGAGTATGGTACAACGCAATCAACCATTCAACTGCGAATTTACGATTCACTTGGAGAGCTTGTAAATGCATATGTTCAATGTTACGGAGAATTTAAAAGATTGAATATTTTATCCGAAAAGCCTTTTAAAACGTTCAGCCACTTACCGACTAATTTTGATTTGCGATTCAGGGATAATCTGGATTTATGGAATATCAGTGAAGTTGACAGGCAAGAAATTTTGGTAAAAACAAGCAGTAAGAAATTCACGTTTGTAGTTTACTGGAATGTTTGGTCGAATTACTACTCGAGGGTCATGCTGAAAGAACTCAAAAATTACTTGAGAAAGTTTGATATGAAGAATGAGGTTTTAATCATACTGGTGAATACAGATTATTCGATAGTGAAATGAGATATGGATGGGGAAGTTGAAGGTCTTAGCTTTTCAATTTTTCACTTTTCAATTCTCCATTAAATTGATTGCTTCTTCGTACTTTTGTAGAATCAAATTTTACATTACCAAAGGTGCTGGATTTTTGAACAGCGGAAAGGCACGACTATGTCAGAAGAAATAACAACAGCAGAGAATAACGTTCGTATTAAAAAACCAAGCTGGTTGCGTGTAAAGCTTCCAATTGGAGAAAATTACCGAAAGGTAAGAGCGTTGGTTGATGAACATAAATTACATACCATTTGCGAAAGCGGTTCCTGCCCGAATATGGGCGAGTGCTGGGGAGAAGGGACCGCAACGTTCATGATCCTGGGGAATATCTGTACCCGTTCGTGCGGTTTTTGTGCGGTTCAAACCGGAAAACCGGAAGCAATTGATGAATTTGAGCCGGGAAAAGTGGCACATTCCATCAAGACCATGCAGATCAAGCACGCAGTGATTACTTCGGTAGACCGCGATGATCTGAAAGACGGAGGTTCCGGAATTTGGGTTCAGACTGTGCGTGCCGTTCGTCATCAGAGCCCCGGAACAACCATGGAAACCCTGATTCCTGATTTCGCCGGAAAATGGGAAAACCTGCAGCAAATTATTGATGTGGCTCCTGAAATTGTTTCACATAACCTGGAAACAGTGCGCCGCCTGACCAAACAAGTGCGTATCCAGGCAAAATACGACCGAAGTCTGGAAGTGCTGTTCCGCCTGAAAAAAGGAGGGATGCGGACAAAATCCGGTGTAATGCTTGGTTTGGGTGAAACAGATGAAGAAGTGATTGAAACGATGGAAGATTTGAGAGCTGTTGGAGTAGATATCCTCACTTTGGGACAATACCTGCAGCCAACTCCCAAACATTTACCGATTGTTGAATTCGTAACTCCGGAACGCTTCGATAAATACCGCGAACTGGGAATGAAAATGGGATTCCGTTTCGTAGAAAGCGGCCCGCTTGTTCGTTCTTCCTATCATGCGGAGAAGCATATTTTCGACTTGTAGATTCCCGGTTTTTAGTTGCTTTGATTTATATTGTTAAATTTGAGTAACTGAAACTAACACTATGGAGAATCTAGAAGAAGAAGCTACTAAAAAACACAATGTATTCTCAAAAGTTTATGAGAATATTCGTTCTGAAATGAATCATCGTTCAAAGTCAAGATTTATTGGCTCATATGTAATATCATGGATTATCGTAAATTGGAAAGCTCCAATTTTTTTGTTTTTTGCAGATATTCCCTTAGTTGATAAGTTGGAATCCTCATTTTGTAAGGTCACACCAAGTAGTTGGTCGTTACCGTTGATTGGTGTAATAATTTACATTGTAATAATTCCATTTTTGGAAGATTCATTATTATATATCAATGATTTGTTTCTTCATCCTTTGAAAATTTCAAAGCTTCATTTAGAACATAAATCTTTAATGGCTCAGCTAAAAAAAAATATACTTCTTGAACAAGAGAGAAATAGGTTGATTTCTGAGATGAGTGTCGAAAGTGAAACAAAGAAATTAATTGATAATAATAAATTTTTGTCTGAAGAATTGGAAGATCTTAAGAAGGTTATTGAATCGAAGAATAACATTATTTCGGAATTGGAGAAAAAAGTTTTAAGTGGAAGGAGGTCTAATAGCCTGAGCGATAATCAAATCAAAGTTTTAAGAGATACTGAATTTTTTAGTTCCTTACTAAAGAAATTATATTCTAATGAGTCCTATTCTACTCGCAAGGAAAATGTGAAAAGGGAAGTGGCTGAGTATTTAATTGCTAGGGATTTGATTAAAGATGATGATTTACGCTATACTTTAACTTCAAATGGAATTTCTTTTGTGGAAAATTATTTGTTGTAAAACACTCTTCAAATTTCAGCTAAAAATCCCAATTCTCACATTCCTACAACTACAGTAATTTAGCAATTTCACATACATTCTTTTCACTTTTCACTTTTCACTTTTCAATTCTCCATTTTCAATTAATTCCAACCTTTATCACACATTTTAGAAATTTCAAAACCAATTTTCAAAGCCCCAGCTTACCGGTAATAAATTGTTCCGACAGATTCATCTTATTCGTTTTTGCCAGTGTTTCAATCAATTTCCCCTGTGCTGACAGGTAAGAGA
>CAMLET010000443.1 GCA_946479125.1 uncultured Flavobacteriales bacterium | reverse complement strand
GCGAAATAGCGAATGGCAAACGCATCAAAATTTACGGAAGTTTACAGGATATTGATGATCGCAAAAAATCGCAGATTGAACTCGCTGAAAGTGAAAATAAATTAAGGACCATTTTAGGGGCTGAACCAGAATGTGTGAAATTGATGGATGAAGAGGGTAAAATTCTCATGATGAATCCTGCTGGTATAGAAATGATTGAAGCAGACGATGAAACACAGATTCTAAATCAGTCCGTTCAGGAAATTATTTTACCAGAACACAGATCGGCTTTTTTAAATCTTATAAAACGGGTATTCGAAGGAGAATCAGGTAAACTTACTTTTGAAATTAAGGGCTTAAAGGGAACTCACCGATGGCTGGAGACTCATGCTGTTCCATTAAAAAATGAACAAGGTGAGATCACGTCACTTTTAGGCGTGACGAGGGATATTACAGAGCAAAAGGAGTCTCAGAAGGAGATCATAGAAAGTGAAGAGAAAAGACGCTTGATAATGACGGGAGCATTGGATGCCATTATCTGTATAGAGCCCAACCAGGAAATCACCTTCTGGAATCCACAAGCTGAAGTACTTTTTGGTTGGACAGAATCAGAGGCGCTGGGACAGTTGCTGCCACAGTTGATCATACCGGAACCATTTCGTAAATTCCATGAGGAAGGTGTTAAAAATTACATTCAAACAGGCAATGAAAAAGTACTGAATAGATTGTTAGAATTAACCGCAGTCAGGCGAAATGGAGAAGTATTCCCAATTGAATTAACAGTTATTCCGATCGAACAAGGTGAGGCATTGTTCTTTTGTGCTTTCATAAGAGATATTTCACAGCGAAAAAAAGCAGAACAGTATATTTTAAAAGCAAACGAACGATTTGAAAAAGTAACTGAAGCCACAAATGACGCCATCTGGGATTGGGATCTTGTGAATAATACCTTTTACAGATCGAAAGCGATAGAAAATTTTTTCGGGAAAAATGTATCAAAACAAATGAATGCAAATGACTTCTGGAAGGATAGTTTTCATTCGGAAGATATTGCAAGAGTTCAAAATAGCATAGATGAAGCTATTTCTGACCCAACTGTTTTTAGATGGGAAGCTGAATATAAAGTACTCAATGAAAAGAACGAATTGATTTTTGTTATTGATCGTGGAATTATCACAAGAAATGAGGATGGAAAAGCCACACGCATGGTTGGAGCCATGACCAATATTACCGCGCAAAAGCAATTGGAACTTCGATTAAGTGAATTGAACCATTCCTTGCAACAGCATTCTTCCGAGCTTGAACGATCAAATGAAGAATTAGAACAATTTGCATTTATAGCTTCACATGACTTGCAGGAACCTTTGAGAATGATTTCCAGTTTTATGGATCAGTTGAAAAGAAAGTATGAAGATCGTCTGGATGAAAAGGGACTTAAATACATCTATTTTGCTACAGATGGCGCTAAAAGAATGAAACAAATCATCCTGGATCTATTGGACTTTTCAAGAGCAGGAAAATTGAATGAAGAGCTTATTCCCATTGACTTAAATCAAATAGTGGAAGAATACGAAATATTACGCAGAAAAATAATTAAAGAGAAACGTGTTGTTATTTTAAAAGATCAACTGCCAATAGTGAAAAGTTTCAGAGCGCCTATAGCTCAAGCTATCCACTGTCTAATGGATAATGCTATTAAGTATTCCAAAAATGGAATTATTCCTCAAATTGAAATCCGGGTATCTGAAAATGATGTTGAATGGATTATCGAAGTAAAGGATAATGGGATTGGTATTGAATCGATCTATTTCAACAAAATATTTGTGATTTTCCAAAGGCTACATGACAAAGATAAATACGGAGGTACGGGAATTGGGTTGTCAATTGCCAAAAAGAATATAGAATCATGTAATGGGAAGATTTGGGTTGAAAGTGCCGTTGATATTGGCAGCAGTTTTTATTTTACAATCAATAAAATTTAAGGTATGAAGTTAGTACATGTATTATTAGTTGAAGATAACGAAGGTGATATCGTTTTGACGATTGAAGCATTTGAAGAGAGCAAAATAAAAACGAAATTAAGTGTCGTTAAAAATGGTAAAGACGCGCTCGACTTTCTAAACAACAAAGGAATGTATCAGGATGTTGAACGCCCGGATTTGATTTTACTCGATTTAAACATTCCTATGATTAATGGAATGGACGTTTTAAAGGAAATAAAACAAAACCCAGTGTTAAAGACAATTCCCGTAATTGTTCTTACAACTTCTTCGAATCCAAAAGAAATTAAAAATGCTTACGAAAATTATACGAATAGTTTTGTAACCAAGCCATTAGATATGACTGAATTTTTAAAAACAATAATTTCTATTGAAGAATTTTGGTTACAAATTTGTAAATTGTCCGACTAATCTAAATCCGACTAATCTAAAATGAACAATCAAATCGACATTTTAACTCCTATAAAAATACTTGTTATTGAAGATAATCCCGGAGATTTTTTTCTCTTACAGGAGTATATTGAAGAAATGTTCGTTAATGCAGTAATTACTCATGCTAATAATTACTTAGAAGCTCAAAAAATATTATCGAAAAAAGAATCGAATTTCGATTCCATTTTACTTGACGTTACTCTTCCTGATAATAATGGTTCCGAACTTGTTTCTGATGTTTTGTTTCTTGCCAATCAATGCCCGGTGATGATTCTAACAGGCTATGAAAATTTAGATTTCAGTATTCACTCACTTTCACAAGGAGTTTCAGAATACCTCTTAAAAGATGAAACAAACCCTCAGACATTGCACAAAAGCATCTTATTTAGCATTGAAAGAAAGAAGTACAGTAAAAATATAGAAGAGTCAGAAAACAGGTATAGTAAATTGTTTCATTTGAGTCCAATTCCAATGTGGGTGTATGAAACATCAAATTTTAAGATAATTCAGGCAAATTATGCCGCAATTAAACGCTGCGGATATTCAGAAGAAGAGTTCCTAAGTATGTCCATTTTAGATTTGTTTCCAACCAAAGAAACGAAAGATAGGATTATTAATCATTCCAACCATCCTATAGATTCTTCGGAAATATTGATTCAAGAGATAAAAAACGGCAAAAAAATTCAAGTACAAATTGAACAAAATTTTATAAATATTCAAGGTGTCCACTGCTGTATTATGCTTTCAAATGATATCACGGAACTTGTTGAAACTCAAGAATCCTTGCGAACAGCCTACAAGAACATTATTGAAATAGAAGAAAAAGAAAAGGAAAAGTTT
>CAMLET010000442.1 GCA_946479125.1 uncultured Flavobacteriales bacterium | reverse complement strand
TCCGTACCGTTCTCTTGTAGATGCGTTCACGAAATACAGAATTCTTCAACAAGACCGTGAGTCGATGCCTATTTCATTGAGTGTTTTAGGAACAACCAGTTACACTTATATGAAAGCATCCGAAGACATTTCGTTGGTGCAGCATTTTCCAAAACAAGTGCATCGTTTTGCTTACAGTGCACAAGTGAATATCACAAAGAATTTTGCAGATGTTTTTACTGTAGCATTAATGCCAACGGTTGTTCATAGAAATTACGTTGCAAGTGATGACCAAAACACCATTTTTGCAGTAGGTGGCGCCTTTCGTTGGGCAATTACGAAGAAAGTTGGTTTCATTACAGAATACTACCATTGTTTGCCAGATCCGAATTTAAGAACCAATTATACCAATAGTCTAGGTTTTGCAATTGAGTGGTTGACGTTTGGACATAACTTCACCATTTACATGACAAACTCCACGGGTTTTGGTGAAACACAGTTTATTACAAATACAACCGAAGATTGGTTGAAAGGTCAATTCAGGCTAGGTTTTTGCATCGGCAGAAAATTCGATGTTGGTAATCACGAAGAATAATTAATAATCTTAAAATAAAAGTAAATATGAAAAAGTTCATTTTCCCAATGTTAGCAGTAGCTCTATTCATTGGATCTGCGTTTGTGGTAATCAATCCGCCAGCAGATTATAAGATCAAAGATTCGCATTCAATTGCATTCAAAAGTAAAGATCCAAGTGGAAGCTTTAAAACAATTAGCGGTACAGTAAAATGGGACGACGCCGATTTGGCAAACTCTAAGTTCGATTTGAAAATTCCGGTTTCAGGTGTGAACACAGGAAATTCAATGCAGAATAAAAAAGCGCAGACTTCTGAGTGGTTTGATGCAGCAAAATATCCGGACATCAAATTTGTTTCAAGTAAAATTGTTAAGTCGGGTGACGAATACAAGATCACAGGAAAACTGACAATGAAAGGTGTTACAAAGGAAAAAACAATTCCTGCAAAAGTGACTAAATCCGGAACAGATGTTACGTTCTCGGGAACGTTCACTGTGAATCGTATGGATTACAAAGTTGGAAAGAAAAGTGAGGCAGTTCCAGATGTAATGAATGTTACTTACTCTTTACCTGTTTCTAAAAAATAACAATATGTTCGTAAGATTCTTCATTCTGGCTTTGATTGCGGGCGGATTTGGCTCCCTAATCAGCATTGTATATACAAGTATGTTTAGCGGAATCGTTTTCGATTTTGGAGACATGGCTCCGTCAATGACTTACATCATTG
This sequence comes from uncultured Flavobacteriales bacterium, assembly GCA_946479125.1. The sequence continues at coordinate 1,973 of CAMLET010000442.1, read as the reverse complement.
CATACAACTTTATGTTCACTATTGGTTTGTGCTTATTAATGGCTTTGTTTTCAAAAGTGATTAAGAATAAAAACATCAGTGAATTTATCGTGAACTTCCTTACTGCAACGGTTTGTATCATGGTTTCATTCCTAATTGTTCTTTACGGTTTTCCTGAATTTGAGGTGGGATCCGATGCGGAAATGATGGGATTTGAATTCTTCGGACTTTCCATGCCATTGGTATTTGTACCTGCTTTAAGCTGGTTCGCATTCAAACCATTGTTTAATAGAAACGATAATTAATATGAAATTTTTGGTGCTTTTACTTATTGCAAGTTCGGCGATAACTTTGTCTACTAGTTGTACTAAGGACAAAGCGCCAAATATTGAATTTGATCCTTCTTGTTCGGATACCATCTCGTTCTCACAAGATATCATGCCCATTATTACAAACAATTGTATTTCTTGTCATGACGACGGGAATTCAACTGGCTATACCTTTACATCCCATGCCTCCATTTCGGACAATGCAAGTGATATGCTCGGCGCCATGCGCAACGAAGGATTTCAGTTGATGCCGCAAGGAGGTCCAGCCCTGCCAGATTCTTTGATAAAAACATTCAGTTGTTGGATTCAAAATAATAAACCAAATAATTAACAATGAAAAAAAACTACTTCTTTATTTCCGCTCTGGGACTTTCCGCTTTTTTGCTAAGTTTCACATGGAAAAACAACTCGCAGTTAGAAACGTATTACAAAAACTCGCATAAAAACGAAGCCGGTGCTCCAGCAGGAAGAACAGGTGCGCCGGGTGAGCAAAACTGTACCGCATGTCACAGTGGAAGTGTTCAGGCCGACAATGGGTTTAATAGTGTTACTATCGAAGACGGTAACGGAGTTGTAACCGATTATACTCCTGGAGCAACTTATACGGTTACTGTTACAATGAACACAATAAACGTGAAAAACGGATTTGAAATTACAGCTTTCAGTCCTTCTAACACGATGGCTGGTACATTTACTGTTACTGATGCAACGAACACCAAACTACTTACTGGTGCAAACAGTAAAAAATACATCACTCATAAAACAGCAGGAACAGCGCTTACATCATGGTCGTTTGCTTGGACAGCACCAGCAACGAATGTTGGAACGGTTACCTTCTATTTGGCAACAAATGAAACAAACGCAAATGGTGGATCAGGTGGCGACGTTATTCGTTTAACGCAATTCCCGATTGGTTCAACTGCTTCGGTTAATAAGAATTCAGACAAATACGAAGTAAACGTAGGTTTCAATCCAGCTACAAACGGTTTGCAAGTGGTAATGGAATCTACAATTACTGGTGAAGCATCTATCAATATTGTTGATTTGAACGGTAAATCAGTTCAATTCGAGAAATTGGGTGATGTTGCAAAAGGAAAGAACGGTTATTCAATTATGCTGAAAAACAATCTTCCTGCAGGAACTTACATTGCAAATATTGCTGTGAACAACAATTTTATTACTAAGAAATTTGTGATTCAATAAGCGTAAAAGACAAAAGCATCTCGACTCCGCTCGATGACCTTTTACTTTTAATTACATTCTATAGAAGTCGTTTCGGAAGGAACGACTTTTTTGTTCTATGAATAAATAATGTTAGCAACGGTTACCGAGCGGAGTCGAGGTACCGTTAACCGATTCTTCTTGTCACCAATTCCGAAACGCGTTCGTAAAATTGCATTGGTGTGTAGGTTCTCCACTCTATATCTTCCAAATCACCACCCATTACAAAGTAATGATCAATTCGCGCCTTTTCGAATTCGGAAATGACATGATCGTGAAAATTCACCATCGCAATCCAGCCCTCTTCCACATCATCAAATAATTCCTCGTAATAGCAATCGTCGGAATAATGAAAGTTGAGTACGTTTTCACCAATCAAAATGAACTTATTGATTCCATGAAGCATAATATCTTCTAACAGATCACGCTTCAATGTCATGATAT
>CAMLET010000441.1 GCA_946479125.1 uncultured Flavobacteriales bacterium | reverse complement strand
CACTCGTTCTTCCACCACCCCTTGGATCTCGGATCCCATATTTTTCAGAATAGGTGAAATCGGCATGAGACGGACGAAAAACTTCTTTCAATCTATCATAATCCTGTGAACGTTGCTGCTCATTTCTAATGATAAAACCGATAGAAGTTCCAGTTGTTTTCCCTTCATAAATCCCTGATAGAAATTCGACCTTATCACCTTCTTTTCTCTGCGTAACAATTGCAGACTGGCCAGGTTTACGTCGATCCAACTCTAGCTGAATCTGATCCAGATCTACAGGAAAACCAGCAGGAAAACCATCGATCACTCCACCAAGAGCTATTCCGTGCGATTCTCCGAAAGTACTTAGTTTGAATAGGGTTCCGAATGTAGATCCTGCCATTGCAATTGTTTTGAGTCACGAATTTAAAAAGAATACCTGTTTAAGAACGAAGTTATTTCTTTCCAAAATGAATAGGCCAATTTCAAAATGAAAAAATCCTTGTAAAATGGAGCTTTGAGTTATCAAATTCAGTGTCTTCCCTATCCCCCTATTTACATGACAAAGCGGTAGATTTACATTTTTCACAGTTTTGTTGGCATTTTCTTTGAACATATGATTCCAACAAAAAAATAGAAATCATGAAAACGCAAAAAAAATATAGTTTGGCTATAGAAAAAGGACAGTTAGCAACAGCTTATCAGTCAATATGCGTAAATATTGATGGATTGCAATCTTTAACCTTAGCTGTAAGAAACGGATTACTTATAGTTCTTTTTCTTGTAATTGGTTTAGCTGCTTCAGCAAAGCCAAAGTACTTCGGACCTAGTTTCGGGTACCACCATCACCATTACGTGTATTATCCAAAACAAAACTTCTATTATGACCCATACGTTGGAACATATGTTGTTTATGAAAGAGGCGTTTGGGTAAGGCAACTTACACCGCCTCGCTTGTTACTGAATATCAATATCAATGTCTTACCGCACGTTGATGTATATGAGGATACGTATTATCCCTATTATTTCAATCACGAGCACAGACACAAATACCGTTTGATCTATTTAGTTGCGCCGAGTACAACATTCTACGTATTCCGTATGCCGCGTCGATATGACTTTACGATTACACCGTATACGTATTATCACAGCAGACCGCCACGACATATTGTTTACTATAATCCGAACTATTATTGTCACCGCGATAAATACCCGCGTGAGCATCACGGTAATGGGCATGCATATGGTCATTACAAACACAGACCGTATTACGCTTACAACGGACCGCACCATCCACATCATGGACACGGATATCCAGGATATGGTGGAAAACCGCATCACAACAATAATGGAGGACCAGTGTTCAGTGGTGTAGGAAGACCTCAAAAAGGAAAATCGAATGGAAATGGGAATCATCCTGCTCCGTTTGGAACTATCCCTCACGGTAAAAACGCAGGTCAGAATAAAAAAGGAAACGATAACAGACCGTTTGGAACCATTCCTCAAGGAAATAGCAAAGGTAAAAAGGCTGAACCGATGAACAATGGACGTCCTCTTAGTCATCCTTCTAATCCAAAAGGTAATGGTGGAAACGGTAAAGGTGGTGGAAAAAAGGGGTTCTCTGAGCCTCAAAATCCGCAACCGAATAATGGAAACGGTGGTTTTCAGAAACCGGGAGGTAACAAAGAGCGAAATATGCAGCAGCCGAACAACAATGCTCCGCAGCAAAGAAGGGAAGCTCCGCAACAAAGAGAAACTCGACCTGCAAACAATCCAAATGCGCAGCGTCAGGAAAGAAACATTCAATATTCACAACGATCAATGCCGAATGAAAATCGTGGAGGTGGAAACCAACAACGAGAGCAGAAAGGCGGAAAAGGTCGTGGAAAAGGATAACTTCGATATCTTCCGCTGCGGCGGACTCGATAACCGAAGCTCAGTAACAGGAGAGAATAATATTAAGGAGTGAGCAGGAGAGTAAAAAATGATAAGAGGGTACCAGATTCTTGCCCTTTTACTCACTCAAAACATTTGCTGCTACCAGTAGAGAACGAAAGCGGAGGTCATGTTGGTGGCGTCCGTTTTCATTTTCGTCTCGGCTCCGCTCGACGACCTCTAAAAACCTCGCTTGATAACCTTCCACTTAATTTTTCAATAAGATACATAATCAAAGGTCACCGAGTCCGCCGCGGCGGAAGGTGCCTTTATTTACAAATCGTTTCTTCAGTAACTTTCAAAATCTCTCTTACTTCTTCCAAAGTTGGAGCTTCGGCATACGTTCTTAGAACGGGCTCTGTTCCTGAAGCGCGAATCATCAACCAACGGTTTTCATCGAAGAAGAATTTCCATCCATCAATGGTTCCAACTTCCTGAACATTGTATTTTCCAAATGATTTGTATGCGTTGTTTGTACAGTTCGCAACAATCTTCTGCTTCAACTCTTCAGTAATATGTAAGTCGTTACGCTCGAATTTGAATCCGCCTACAATAGCGTAAACTTCATCGATCAATTGATCAAGTGTTTTACCCGATTTCGCCATGAATTCCCAGATGATCAATCCCATCCAAATTCCATCACGCTCAGGAATATGTCCTTTAACGGCAATTCCACCAGATTCTTCACCACCAATCAATACGTCTTGTTCCACCATGATTCCGGCAATGTACTTGAATCCGATCTTCACGACTTCGTATTCTAATCCGTAATGTTTCGCCATAACAGCAACCCGCGGTGTTGTACTGAAAGCTGTAACTGCTTTTCCAGTCATGTGCTTGTACTTCACCAAATAATGCATCAATAATAAAATGATATGGTGAGAATCGATAAATTCTCCTTTTCCGTTGTACAATCCAATTCTATCGGCATCACCATCTGTTGCTAAAGCACAATGAATATTTCCTTTTGCTTTGATCAATTCCTCCAATTCAACCAAATTCTTTTGAATTGGTTCAGGAGCCTGACCTCTAAAGGATGGATTGTGGTCGCAATGCAATAACTCAACGTTTGGCAGAATTCTACGGATTACGTTTTGTCCAGCACCGTACATTGCATCGTAAATCAAATTCAAACCTGAATTGCGAATAGCCTCAAGGTCAAAATTAGCTTCAACATGTTTTACGTATCTCGTTTCAAAGTCGACATACTCCAATTGCGAACCTTCGTAAGTTGAAATATCCACTTTTGCGTAATCAAACGGAACTGTATCAGGAATAATATCTTCAATTTCCTGAACTTTCTCAGGAGTAAGCGGTCCACCGTAATGTGCTTTCAACTTAAATC
>CAMLET010000440.1 GCA_946479125.1 uncultured Flavobacteriales bacterium | reverse complement strand
GGAATGTCATTCGCATTGATGAACCTGCTATCATGAAAAACAGCCGCTTTATCCGTCATTTTCAGGTTCAATGAAACTCCAAAATGATTCAGGAAGTGGTAGCGTAAATTCAATTCAGGACTGTATAAAATATCTGCATCATCCTTTTCCGTTCCCAGCCAATTTCGTTTAAGAACAGTTTCACTTTGTTGAAAGGAATACGCACGACCAACACTTCCAAAATCGATGGAACCAGACACAAATACTCCATTTTGGGAATAAATACAAGTAGTAACCATAGTAAAAAGCAACAGAGCACTCGCTTTGTATTGGATCATCGTTCTCTTTTCTATGCTTTTGAAAAACATTTATATTTGACTTGGGAGGTAATTAAACGCTATAAAAAGCGCCTTAGTATTTCACTTATTGAATCTCGAGTTCTTTCATATTGAAATATGTCTTTTCATATTGAAAGTAAACAATTTCCAACTTCTCACAACCAACTTTCCACAGTCCCTGTGCACATGGTGTTTCGCGAAATCATGTTCCAAATGGCACGTGCTTGGTTAACTACGTCGCCAAACAAAAAGCAATAACATGAAAACAATTTTGACGCTCTTAACATTCTCCGGACTACTATTTTGCGCACCCGGGTGTAAAAAGGAAAAGAAAATGGGAACAATGGAAATCAAAATGACTGATTCTCCAGGGGACTTCGATGGACTGTTCGTTAAAATAGCGAAGGTAGAGGCTTACTCAAGCAACACAGGTTGGATTGTAGTGAGTGAAACCCAAACATCTGTGGACGTATTGACATTAACTAATGGCGTTGATATCACATTGGCGCACAACACAAATATTCAACCCGGAACATACACCAAGTTACGCTTGACATTCGGAACAGACAATCAATTGAGTTACAACGACGGTGGTGGAACAAGTTGGTTTGATTTGGATTTGAACTTCAATTCTGTTGTAGAGCTTCCAATTCAAGCTCAAATCAACTCAGGAAACAGTACAAGCGTACTTCTTGACTTTAACGTTGCTTTCTCATTAGTTCAAATAAACAATGAATTTCATTTTCAACCAATGCTTTCACAAATTGTTGATCCATCAACTGGTGTAGGAGGTCATGTTTATGGAAACAATTCAGCAATTACTGTAGTTGGAAACGGGAAAACGTACTCCACTTACACTGATGCAAACGGAAATTTCCTTCTTCGTGGAATTGAAGATGGAAACTACAAACTGCTTATCGATCCAAAAGGACAACAAGATTTTACAGTGATTCAGAATGTTGATATCTCGAAAGGGAAGATTACAAAATTGGGGTCGCTGTACACGAAATAAGGTAAAATTATATTGGTTAAAAAACGGTTGGGGCGAATTGCAATTCGTCCTTACTGTTTTATATCAGAAAAATCTCCTAGTTCCGAATAACGTACTTCTAATCCCAACAACTGCTGTTGGTGATGTTCGCGTTTTCGTTTCGCCCCAAGTGTAATTTACTCCAACTTGTGCATAGTATTCCAATGGGAATTTGATGTTGGAATACGAAAATTGAGCTCCGAACAAAATGTTTCGAATAGTTAATCCTTGCCCAATTGTATTTCCATATTCTTTTGGTCGAAGTACATAGCTTTCGTAAATGTTTCCACCCCAGCTTAACGAATCCGGATCTTCACCTTTCAACTGGAATTGCGCAAATCCAGAATAACTGAACTTATGCGCAATCACTTTATCGGATAATTTCAAGTTTTCTTTCGTAACAATTGCCAGTATTTCAGCAAAATTGGAACCTAGCGGATGACCGGTTGCCAAACCTAAATTCCCGGCGTTTTGTCCGCTATTGATGTGCGAATACATGTATGGACGAACCACATTTCCTTCTACAATGTATTTCAGGTTTTTCAACATTCCTTTTACTCCCAACTGTGCGCCGTATTTATTTGCCCACCATTTTGAGCGCGCTCTGATCTCGTCGATCACAAATTCATCTAAACACACTTGACCATACACAATGTGCTTCTTGAATTTATAGCTGGTATTTAAGCCCAGAATAACGTTGTCCGTTGAACCCAAACTATATTCCTGCGGACGGAAAAACACAATGGGATTCAAATATTCCAATTCAAAACCGCGATTGAAAGTACCATCTTTAGGTTGGAAGAGTACCTGTTCGATCAGCGTAATATTGAATCGTTTGGTAATGTTGTAGCTCAAATAGTGTAAGGCATTAAACTTCCACATAGCATTTGTGTCGGGCACATTTTCATGATTGAACTGATAGATCAATCCGTATTCCAATCGCCAGAAATTGACGCGCATCATTGCAAACGGACTTGGTGCCACTTGATTACTTTGCATCAGCGAACGATAACCTTCTCCAATAAAATGATTGTCGATTCCAAAACTTACATCGAAAGTTTCACTTAGTGTGTAATGCGTTCTTGTGCGAACAGAATTGTACCAATAATAATCACGATTGTGGTTTGGTGAAAATGCCGCGTGATCCTGATCTACACTTTCTCTGCTGCTCCAACCTGAAAGAACCTGGGTTTTGTTGTACCTTTTTCCTTTCTGAAAACGAAGTGAAGCTCCAATGGAAGCTCTATAACCAAAATTACCTGCGCTGTCAAGACTGGCATAACTTTCAGAAACCGGTTGAACATCCAAAACCGTACAGCGCGAATAAGACAATCCGCTTTCTGTTGAAACCAAATAATTGGAACGAATAGGTAAAATACTCCTGTGTAGATCATAGCTCAATTCACGATCAACATAAGAATAATCGATTGGAAAAACATAATCCGGAAGGCAAACAGTGACCAATGCCTGAACACGTTCAATCGGTTTTTTAATCGTATCCACTTGTGCGGAAACATTGAGTACGAAAACCAAAAACGATATGACAGTTAAAAACCTCATCCTTAATAATCGAAATAATGGTTACGGATTGCTGTTCTGATTCCTGCACTAATCCATGACGATTCATGGACTTGGGTTCCTTCTGATTTTCTGTATCTGAACTGACCGAAACATTCCAATCCGTATGCACGATTGAACTTATAACCAAACTCAACAATCGTCAGGATTACCTTTTGAGAACTTGGTGTTGTTGTAGTATAAACGGGCAAAAGTGTTGATTGTTCTTGTTGTTTCGGATAGTAGTGAATCGCTGGAGCAATAAAGAAGTCCTTGTACTCATAATTCCCTCTGAACAAAAATTCTTGGAAATTCGTCCCGGCCGGATGCGCCAATGGTAAATTATAGGAAGCGTA
>CAMLET010000439.1 GCA_946479125.1 uncultured Flavobacteriales bacterium | reverse complement strand
CTTGCACAGGAAATGGTACTGTCAGATGAAAGAATAGGGTCGTAGAATAAAATTCGTCCAAGTTCAATAACGCTGGAATCCAATTCGTTTTTAGAGAAATTGTATGTTGGTTCTGGCCATGCGGTTGGTGTTCTCCAAAGAAGTTTACTACCGTAAGTAAACGACATCAACAGGACAAATCCGAGAAGAAAAAGGACTTCTATTCTTCTCATTTGTTATGGATTTTGATCGTTGCTGAAAGAAGACTTGAAGCAAGAATTGCGTTTTCGCCTGGTGACATAATTTGGAATAGCTGCTTATCGCTTAAACTCGAAAGGATGGTGTCAATATGAAATTCAAGGACAAGATTGGCGCTTGAATTTGTAGCAAGACTTATCTCACGTGCAGCCAATTGATCTGGTAAATAGCCACCCAAATGATATTCAATGATTTTTCTATCCTGTTCAATGATTTGACCTTCCAGTTTACAGTTGATGTAGCCGCTTTGCCATGTCCAGTACATTCCGTTTATGGGATCCAGCGCTCCCGACATAATTCCATTCACATTTGTGGAGCTATCTACACCAAAGGTAAATTTTACTTCGTCGAATTGTGGAAGAATGGGTAGCTGAATAAACTTAGTGGAATCGTCTTCTAAATTGATGAGGTTTGGATTATTCGAAAGATCTGTAACGATCTCACCCTTGTTGAGGAATTGAAGATTGGTAATGTAAAATTTGACCAGGTCGAGTTGATACGTTTTGTCTGAAACAACAAAGGGTTTTCCCAGAATTACTTCTTCATTATTGGCAACGACTTTTATTTCCAAAGACGATTGAGCATAAACCGAATTGGTGAAAATCAGAAGTAATATGAAGAAGATTCTACTCATTTTTTAGGTCGACCGGCATTAAAGAGTTGACTGATTTCTTTGTTCAATTGTTCAAATTTTTCGAGTTGATTTCCTTTACAAAGACTTTTAATTTCCTGAATGTGTTTGTAGTGAACTTTCAGGATATCTTTCTCTATGTCTGAAATGTCCTCTGCAATGGAATCATTGAAAGGGTTATCCACGTTCTGAAAAAGCGCTTTTTTCTTCACTGAAAGTTTGTTCTCCAAACTACGTATTGATTTACGATGTTCATTAATATATACATCGTATTGAACAACTTGTTTCTCTGAAAGATCCAGTTTTTCAATAATCTGATTTCTTGGCCCGTGGTGTCTATGCTGCGGAGCGTTGATCCACATAAACAACAATACCGAGTTGGAAATCAACAACACGATCAGAAAGATGTTTTTTATGGTAGAACGTTTCATTCGTAAAGTTGATTTGATTCTACCAATTGCATTTCTGCTGCAATATTTTGTTTAGATTCTGGCTTTTGTCCATAAATGATCCAAACATTCAGAACAATTACACTTACAATTCCAGTCAGGTAGAGAACGGTTTTCTTCGTATTCAGATACTCACCAGCATGTACACGGATTTTTTCCTCAATTCTGGTAAACAGAAATGGTGGAGCATCCACTTGCTTAATTGTCTTTAATATTTCCAGTTCTTTTTCCACTTGTTAATTCTTTTGACGACGTTTTTATTTCTATCCCTCGCTTACCCCAATTTTTTTTTCAAATTTTCTTTTGCCCGAGCGAGTAAGGATTCAACTGCTTTTGGTGAAACCTGCATTATTTCTGCTATTTCCGCATGATTCAGGTGCTCGATCTTTGAAAGAATAATTACTGTTTTTTGTTGTTCGGAAAGCGAATTTATTTTTGAAAACAGTGATTCAAGGGCTTCTTTATTTTCGAATTCTATTCCGGGATGATTGAAATCAGAAACTTCGGAATCATCATCACCGAAGCGCAGTAGTTGCATCCATCTGCGTTTTCGTTTTTTGTGTTTCAGAAAATCGAGGCTTTTGTTTACGGTTATTCTGTAAATCCAGGTTTCAAGCATGGAATCACCTTTAAACTGATCCTGCTTTTGGTGAATGGTGACAAAGACATCTTGAGTGATCTCTTCAGCGTCTTCTTTGTTTTGAACATACTGCAGCGCAAGGTTAAACACCTTGTTCCCCATTTTTTCATAAATAGCCTGCAGTTTCATCTTCTTAAGATGAAGATAGTTTTTTTGGAGAAAGGTTTAACTTACCCACAGATGCACAGATTTATTGAGACGCTTACCAGTCGCCTCTCTGTGCATTTGTGGGAATAAAAAAAGGCCGTGCGCCTTGGGCGTACGACCTCTCTTTAAAATAAAGTAATGATTCAGATTACATCTTTGGCATAACCACTTTGTCAATCACGTGAATCACACCGTTGCTTTGGTATACATCGTATGTAGTAATGTTTGCCCAATTTCCCATCTCATCTTTGATGATGATGTTGTGTTCGCCATTCATCATAGCCCACAATTTTCCTCCTGAAACAGTTGTCAATTCAGCTGTTCCTTTTCCTTTTTTAATTGCTGCTGCAATAGTATTGAAGTCCATTTTACCAGCAACAACATGGTATGTCAACACTTTTGTAAGTGTAGCTTTGTTTTCTGGCTTCAAAAGCATATCAACAGTTCCCGCAGGAAGATTTTCGAATGCATCATTAACCGGTGCGAATACTGTGAACGGACCCGCAGTTTTCAGAGTCTCAACTAGCCCTGCTGCTTTTACTGCTGCCACTAAAGTTGTATGATCTTTTGAATTTACAGCGTTGTCAACGATGTCTTTTTTCGGGTACATTGCTTCTCCACCTACTGATACTGTATTTGTTTGAGCGAATGTAAATGTTGCTGATGCAACTGCTAATGCTAGTGTTAAAACTGCTTTTTTCATAACCTTTGTTTTTAAGTTTCAAACACAGTTACGGCACGTTTTCATTTTTGGATTTCGGAAGGTGAAATTTTTTTTGAAAAACTTTGTAGTGACGAGTCGCGACTCGTCACTACTTATTATCATTACGAAGAATAAATTCTCCCAAAAACCAGGCGGCTACAGCTGTTGAAACATGCCACAACCAGTGCGTTCCCCATGGCATCCACGAAATGATGAGTTTCTCATCGAGAAATCGGAAGGTTAATGCTAAACCCAAAGCAATTGCAACATAAAGAATGTATATCCTTACTTTAATTTCCGGTTTTCTGAGATATAAGAAGAAGGGAAGCAGTAACATTGTTCCACGGACAACGTAGCTTGCGGTTACCCGGTCTTGATTGCTAAAGAATTTCATGATGCCAAAACTCAGGATGAAAAAAAGCACTGTGATAGATCGGAAGAGCGTCGTGTAGGGAAAGAGTGTAGATCTCGGTGGT
>CAMLET010000438.1 GCA_946479125.1 uncultured Flavobacteriales bacterium | reverse complement strand
TTTTCATCTCAGTGAAAAACGAATTATGAAAACGTTCCTCACCTTTTGCATTTTATGTACGTTTCAAGCTTTAGCACAATCTGGCGGAATGCAAGTCCGTTTGTCAAATGCTGCGGATAACTGTTATTGGTCTAACCAAAAAGTATATTGCCATCAAATCATCACAGAAGAACGCACACAACAATATCTATTAGTTGATTCTGCGTTTACGGATGATTTTGGTTCGGTTAAATTCAATAAGTTGAAAGCCGGGTTGTACCAACTAACTATTGTGGGTGATAGTTCTGATTGGATGGTAACGGATATCCCTGTTCAGGATAAACAGTTATTCATTTCTCAGGCTGCTTTGACGCAATCTAACGCACGTAGTATTGCCCAATCGAATATTGGAACATACGTGGAAAGAAATGGTGAGCAAAAAGTGATAAACCAAGGTCAAACAATAACTGCGAAGGATGTAAAAAATCTTCCTGTGCGTTCTTCGTCCGGAGCAGCAAATACTGCGGGAAATCTGCAGGAAGTCGTAATTGCATCTTACAGAGTTCCATTGATTCAGCAAACCGGGGTTTCTTCATATACAATATCGCGAGAGTCTGTAAGCTACATGAACACACAAACTTCACCAATTGCCTGGGGAGAAACCTATTTGAATACAGAATCGATTAACAGTGTTAATGTTAGAGGTGCCAGAACAGATGGAAATTCATATTATGTAGATGGCGTTCGTGTTCGCGGAATTGACGTTCCCAGATCTATGATTGGAACAACTTATATTATTACTGGTGGAATTCCGGCCAACTATGGTGATGTGACTGGTGGAGTAATTTCTGTCACAACCGGAAATACGAGCAGGGCTTACGGCGCTGAGCCTGTTTCAACTTATTCCAGTCGACGTGAACCGGAAATTGACGAAGATGATTTTAGAGTGCAGTTCGACCGTTTTGCACCCATTTATGAAAACCAGTTTTTGGCAAGCCGACAAAATGCGCATTCCACTTTTGGTTTGGATGTTGACAGAGCAAGTTGGACTTACTCCAAACGTGTAATCGAAGAAGGAGGATATCTTTCCAGAGATGCCGTAAAAGTGGAGGAGTTCATCAATTCATTCACACACAAGAAAATGAACGTTTCTGATGAAGATCTTCTGAATGTAGAATTGGAAAGAATGGCTTGTCCATGGAATGAAAATCATCAGTTGCTGGCAGTTCATTTAAAAGCTTCCGAATTGCGAAAAGAAGTGGAAACAATCCATCACCAATATACTTTCCTGATTGATGTTTCAGGATCAATGTCGGGACCAGACAGATTGGGCTTGGTTCAGCAAGGATTGATCAACATGGTTCAACACCTTGATGAACGTGACCGAGTTGCCATTGTGACTTATGCAGGAAATGAATCAGTAGCGCTTTATCCTACAAATGGAGATCAGAAAGATGTTATCATCCGAGCGATTCAAAGTTTGGGAGCGGGTGGTTCTACAAATGGTTCAGGAGGATTAAAAATGGCTTACAATCTTGCAAATGAAATGTACGATCCTCAAGCCAATAATCGAGTGATTTTAGCAACAGATGGTGATTTTAATGTTGGAATTTCGAATCCAACGGAATTGGAGGATTACATTACAACGCAACGTGGAAAAGGAATTTATCTAACAGCACTTGGTGTTGGAATGGGAAATTACCGAAACGACATTCTGGAAACTTTAGCAGATAAAGGTGATGGAAATCATTTCTATATAAAAGATGCGATTGATGCTGATAAAGTATTGGTGAAAGATCTTGGAAACCTCATCACCGTTGCGCGTGATGTTAAACTGGATGTTCAGTTCAACCCTGAATTGGTGAAGGAATACCGTTTGTTGGGTTACGAAAATCGCTTGATGCCGAGTGAGGATTTTAAAGATGACACAAAAGATGGTGGTGAAGTGGGTATCGGACATCAAGTAGTAGCACTTTACGAAATTGAATTGGGAAGCGATACATCTTCTGTAAACAGCACCGATACTTTGGTTTACAAAACGGACGATATTGCTGCTGTGCTTTTGCGCTACAAACCAAGAAAAGAGAATGCAAGTATTGAACGTTCATTTCATGTTGGTGCACAAACCGAATTGACTGAAAATCCTTCATTGGTGCTTTCAGCTGCTCTAGCTCTGGAATTGCGAAATAGTCCGTTTAAAGGAAGTTGTTCATTAGTTCTCATTGATGAACTTTCTCAAAAGGTACACGGGAAACAGTACGAAGACTTATTGAAAGTTTGTGCGCGATTGGCTGGATTATAGAAGGGGAACAAAAATGTAGCATGTAATTGACAAAACAACGATATTTGCCTACCAAGTAAATCTCCTGGAATGAAGCTTTTTATTTTACTGTTCACAATACTGATGAGTTCAACGGCTTTGGCTCAAGATGCTATATTTGATGTTCTGGTTGAAAATCGATTAACTCGCACAAGGATTTCGAATGCAAAAGTTTCGGTTTCTAAAACGGGATCTGATTCAACTCAAATTTATTATAGCGGTACAAAAGAATCATTGGGCAGGGTGGAGTTATATCTAGATGCCAGATATGAATATAAAGTACTTGTCGAGTATCCCGGAATGGTTTCTCGTTTTTTTCTGGTTAACTTAAAAAAAATGAAATCATCTGAAATTTCTGGAATCACCCATTTAGGAATGTGTGCAATAGGCTTGTTTCCTGAACTTGAGGGGATAGATTATAGTTCAATAACGGATAATCCAATAACCGTATTTACATCGAACGGTGTAAGTACTTTAGTTTTCGATAAGAAAATGGCAGAAGAAATGGCCAAAAAAATAGAGAAAATTGATTCTACTGAACCTGTAAACAGATAAGCATAACCGTATTTTTCGCATTTTCGTTTCGCATATTTTGAACACATGAACATCCAGCCCTTACTTGAAAACGATACCGTTTCATTAATTCCGTTGAAGGAAGAAGATTTCGAACTGCTTTATGAAGTGGCTTCAGATCCGTTACTTTGGGAGCAACACCCAAATAACGACCGTTGGCAACGTAATGTGTTCAGAAACATTTTCGAAGGAGCTCTAGCCAGCAATGGTGCTTTCAAGATTGTAAGTAAAGCAAGCGGAAAAGTAATTGGAAGTACACGTTTCTACAATTATGATGAAGCCGCTAATTCGGTATTCATTGGTTATACTTTTTACGGAAGAGAGAGTTGGGGAACAGGTGTGAATTCGAGTTTTAAAAAATTAATTATTTAATATGCATTCCATAGTATTTCACTTGTCTATTTCCATGTTGGG
>CAMLET010000437.1 GCA_946479125.1 uncultured Flavobacteriales bacterium | reverse complement strand
GTGAGCAGGATAAAAAAGCATATGAGCAGAAAATAAAACAAAGTCAAGCGTATAAATGGCAGAATGTTGTTCTGGCAGTTGTTCTTTTCCTGATATTGTTGGTTGCCATTTTCATCATTTTCATCATGCGGAGCAGAATCAGAACCGCACGTTTACAACAGGAAAAACTATCGTTAGAAAGTGAGAATCTCTATTTGGCGCAACAAACGCTGGAAGAAAATTTGGAGTTTAAAGAACGTGAATTGACTGCGAAGGCGCTTTATATGCTGAAGAACGATGAATTAATGACGCGTGTTACTGAGAATTTGAATAAAGTAAAACGTTCATTGAACAAGGAAAATCACCTTCTCATTGAAGAAGTGATTACGGACCTTAAGCTTTCTCAGCGAAACAATGCATGGGAAGAATTTGAAACACATTTTACAAAAGTGCATTCTCAGTTCTATCAATCGCTTCAGGAAAAATTCCCAACCCTTACTTCGAATGAAAAGAAGCTTTGTGCATTTCTTCGTTTGAATATGTCAACCAAAGACATTTCGGCAATTACCAATCAAACCGTGAATAGCATTACTGTTGCCAGAACCCGCCTTCGAAAAAAACTGGGCATCGATGGAGAAGATGTTCATATGATCAATTTTTTGATGAACCTTTAAAGAGTTACAAGTTCCGAGTTCCGAGTCACGAGTTGGCTTATTTCTATTGTTGCTACATAGTGATTATAAAAGTTCATTCAAATGAAATAGTTTTTTAAACTCATAACTCATAACTCATAGCTCATAACTCATAACTGCAATATTCTAATTATCAGCTTGTTATTCTTGATTGTGTTGTAAAAGTAAAATCTCTTTTTCCTCCTGTATCGTGTTTGTAATGACTTTATTAGTTGAGTGATATTCGATCGTTCTACTTTTGAGTTATGGTTGTGTTGGTTCTTTAATCCAGACAGCTGCTATTAACTACAAATACAAATGAACAGCATGAAAAAGTTATTAATCGGAGTTGGAATTGTTACTCTTTCACATTCGGCGTTTTCGCAATTTATTGTAAAAGATGTTTTCTTTCAAACCCAGGGTGTATCTAATACAGGTGAAGTTGCGGGTTACGAAGAATGGACAGGACCATTTTCTATCTGGACGCCCGAAACACAAAATGTTGAAGTGATTAATGGAATTGCACCAGGAAATGGAGTTGGAGGAGGTGTTAGCTTCTCGTGGGATGGAAACTATCTTTCAGGTAGCGTATTAGCAAACAACAAGGTTGAAATGGCACGCTACAACAGAACTACTGGTACTTGGACTGCGTTGGGAAGTTTAGGTGTTGTTATGGACACGGCCCGAAGTGGAGGATATGCCGTTTCAGGCGATGGAAATACGGTTGTTGGAAACGCTTGGGTAAATGGCGGTTCGACCAATGCCGTGGCTTGGAATCAGTTTGATGGAATTATTGATTTGGGAACCATGTTTATGGGAAGAAGCACCAGAGCAAACGCTGTCAACCATAATGCGGAAGTAATTGTTGGATGGCAAGACTTTAATGGACCTTGGAAATCTGCCGTTTGGAGAAAAAATCCTACCGGGGGTTATTTTCCAAATCATTACATTTTGTTAGATCCAAATGGAGACCCGAATGATGAGTATAACCAAATGGGAGAGTGCACTGCTGTTTCAGGTAATGGCGTTTGGATTGGTGGTGCCGGAGATTTTGTTAACAACGGAAATGCCTGGATTTGGAGCGAAGCCAATGGTGTCGTTGATTTAGGAACACTTGCTGTTGGTGGACAGGCATACGTTGCAGCTCTTAGTCATGATGGTTCTGTTGCTGTTGGAAGAATTCAGGTTGGACCTTGGGATCCTGAGATTCCATTTATTTGGACACAAGCTACAGGAATGCAAAACCTGAATGATTATGCACACAATGAACTTGGAATTACAACTGGAAATAAGTTGATCTATTCAGCAAATTGCATGTCGGCTAATGGCGATTACATTGCTGGATACGGGATGGATACGGTAACCTACGATTTTTTCGCTTATCGCCTAAGTGCTATGGATGTTGGGTTATCGGAATTACACGAAACTGAACTTAACGTTTATCCAAATCCTGCGAGTGATCTGATCACTGTTCAAAACGAAGGAAATGCTGTACTAACAATTTCAAACCTTGAAGGGAAAATCCTAACACAAACAACAATTTCGGGAACCTACAAACTAGATGTGTCTTCTTATGCTTCAGGAATCTATTTGATATCTGTTGAAGCACAGAATTCAGTGCTAAAAATGACAAAATTCATAAAGAAATAGCCTTGGTTTTGGGATAGTATATTGGTAAAACGTTACTCATAAAGCGATTGGCTCAGGCGGATCGCTTTTTGGGCTTTTCGAAATTTGGATCATTAACCCACCTAATCCGCTGTTCACAGAAAGTGCGGGATTTTCGGCATCCCGCATTTTTTTTAATTCGTCCCAAAAGAAAAGATCAGTTCACTCAACAATTTCTACCAAACACTTTATTCCCAGTCAAAATTTCATTTCAATCGTAAAGAAATCCTACATTGTAAAGCGGGAAACTGAAATTCAAGCAACTATGAATAAAGAATCTCGTTTTTAATAGTAGGGATTACTATTTTTAAAGAAACTACTTTGAACTAGAATTATGAGCGAAAAAAGCTACTTTTCCTCTTGTTGCAAAACATCCAACCTTATTCGCACGTTTCGAATAGGATTTCTCAGTTTAGTATTTTTTCTTCTTTCCAATAAGACTTTTGCTCAGGGAGACGACTGTGCAACAGCACTGGCATTAACCAATGTTTCCAATTTTTGCTCAAATACTGGACAATACACAAACACGGGTGCAACTCCAAGTGGTTATGCAGCTCCTCCGTGTTGGACAGGAAGTCCACTCGAAGACGTTTGGTTTTCCTTTGTTTGTACAGGAACTGATGTTTTAATAGCTGTGAATGGTTCTGGAATGATGCGTCCGCGTATTGCTCTTTATACAGGAACTTGTGGCGGAACGCTTACTTCTGCTGGAAGTGGAAACTCATGCGCTAATGGAATGGGTGGTTCACCAAATACGCAATTATATGTTGCAGGTTTATTACAAGGAGTAACCTATTGGATTCGTATCAGCACAATTCAAGCCAACGAAGGCGCTTTCCAATTGTGTATCAATAATTATACACCACCACCGTCTGCATCTGCTGATTGTGCGGGCGCCGGAAGATTGTGTAACAAAAATCCGTTGAGTGTTGTTGGTTTATCCGGAGGTGGAGCCAATAATAATGAAGCAA
>CAMLET010000436.1 GCA_946479125.1 uncultured Flavobacteriales bacterium | reverse complement strand
GTAACATCAGTGTTTAAGTGAGCGGGATTTTTATTTATCTAATAGTTCTATTATCAGTCTTCTTTCATCCAGATCCTATGTGACTATTTGAATCAACTATGCTTCCTATGTGTTTTAGATAGACAATTGAATCATCAATCCCTTTCATCCCACAATCCTTCTTCCTCGATCTCGAATTCAGCGTCTTTTTCCCAAATTTCCATTTCACAAGGTTTACAGTTGAATTTCAACTTGTATTCTATTTCACCTTGCTTCAGTACCAATGGTTCTTTGATCTTTTCGCCCATTGTATTGCGTTGGTAAACCGGACATTTTCCAATTTCGTATTTCACACAGTATTTGGTTGTCATTACGCGTGATTTTCCCGGATCCCATTGCAATTCGAAGGCTTTTTCTATCTCTTTTACTCCATGACGGTGATAAAACTCTCTTGCTTTGGCATTGGAAACATTGTAGCTGTAATCCAGATTTTCAGCCGGATAAGGATGATCTGTCTTTTCGATCTGTTTTTCTTCGCGGTGATATTCGCGTACACGAGTATCAACCAATTTTTCCAGCACATCTCTGCGCATTTCGTTCACTTTGGAAATTGGTAAGAACCAGTTTTCTGAAAATGTGATTTCTATTTCGTCAACGATAAACGGCGTATTCCCAGATTTCGATAAGTTTTTCTTTATGTTCTCTTCAGCCGATTCGCCTGTTTTGGTCGTTTCTTTGGCGCTTTCCAAGGTAACTGAACTGGTATGACCATCTTCATCTATTGCAGTTAAAGAGAAGCCATTTTCAGCTTCTTCCAATTGCAGTTTAACTCCAATTTTACGGATAGCGGCATCTTCGCGTTCCAATAAACTGTTGAATGCAGCGTCGAAGTTTCTGTAGATTTCGGTTCCTTCTTTCAGTTCACGGAAGTTATTCGGAATGACTAAACCATTGATCACGATGTTCACACGATCTCCGTCTGCTCTTCCGTCTTCATTGATGAAATAGATTCCATCGCCGTTGTTCAACAAGTCTGCATTTTCGATGAGGTAACCGTTAGCTTTTACGCCTAAAAACTTACCAATGTATTCGCCTTGAGACTTGGGGGTTTCCCATGAACCGATCTTCGCAACGCGTTTATGAACGAAATAATCGGTGTAACCACGATTGAAGCTTTTGTCCATTTGCGATTCGAAGTTGTAGAATGTTCTACCAGATGAAGCTTTTTCAAAACGATCATTTTCTACCAGGAAAGCATCTAATTTTTTGCGTAAATGCGAAACGTTGTTCTTTACGTAAACCACATCTTTCAATCGACCTTCGATCTTGAACGAAGTAATTCCAGCTTCTACAAGCATTGGCAATTGATTGCTCAAGTCCAGATCCTTGATAGAAAGCAGGTGATATTCCGTTAGCAAGGTCAATCCTTCTCCGTCGATGAGGTTATACGGTAAACGACAATTTTGAGCGCAAGAACCACGATTGGCACTTCGCTCACCATTGGCAACGCTCATGTAACAATTTCCGCTGAAAGAAACACAAAGCGCTCCTGAAACAAAGAATTCCAGTTCCATATCCGTCACATCACGAATTGCTCTGATTTGATCCAGATTCAACTCACGGGCCAACACTGCTCGTTTCATTCCTGCATCTGCTAAGAACTTCACGTGTTCTGGTGTACGATTGTTTGCTTGTGTACTCGCATGAATGACAATTGGAGGAAGATTCATCTCCATAATTGCCATGTCCTGAACAATCAGTGCATCAACACCAATTCGATACAATTCATGGATTAACTTTTCACAATCCTTTAGTTCCTTATCGTACAAAATGGTATTTACTACCACAAAAACCTTTGCTTTAAACAAATGGGCATATTCTACCAGTTCAGCAATATCTTCTACAGAGTTTGTAGCATTACTGCGTGCACCAAATAAGTGTGCGCCAATGTAAACCGCATCAGCACCGGCATTGATTGCCATCATTCCCTGATAAAGGTTTTTGGCTGGAGCAAGTATTTCTACCTTTTGTTTCATAATGCAAAAATAAGGAGTTGCGTTCAGTAAACTAAAAATCCCCGCACATTTCTGTACGGGGATTTCTTATGATAAGAAGTTTGAATCTTAATCTTCGTCTTCGTCATCAACTTCTGCAGCTTTAGAAGCTCCACGAGCCATTTTAACTGCAACAACTACCGCGCGTGTAGGATCTGTGAAAGTTAAAGATGGATTTTGCTCTTTCAAGTCAGCAACACGAACTGATTGTCCGATACGTAACTTAGTGATGTCGATTGTAATTGCTTCTGGCAAATCTCCAGGAAGAGCAACAACTTTCAAACGACGGAAAACCTGCATCAATTTACCCCCAGCCATTACACCGCGAGATGCACCTGTAAGACGAACTGGCAAACCAAGTTTAACTGGTTTCTTAGCATCTAACTGCAAGAAATCAACGTGCTTAATTTTATCAGTAATTGGATCTTGCTGAATGTCTTGAATTACAGCAGAAGCCTTAGTTCCATCGATATCCAATTCAATTTGGAAAACGTCTGGGTTGTAAATCAACTTCTCGATAGAGATGTCTTTAATAGAGAAGTGAGTTTGTGTACCCAAACCGTAAAGAACGCAAGGAACTAGTCCTGCATCTCTCAACGCTTTAGCATCCTTTTTCCCTACGTTCGTTCTTAGCGAACCGCTCAATTGTGATACTTTCATGATTATTTATTTGTGTTTATTACGAGATAATGAAGTGAGTACTGATTGATTCATTGTGAACCAAACGATTAATTACGTCGGCAAACAACGGTGCAACAGTAACCACTCGGATTTTGTCACTGTGTTCCTTTAACGGAATAGTATCAGTAACGATTAGTTCTGTCAATTTTGAATTATTGATGCGCTCATAAGCCGGACCTGAAAGAACCGCATGAGTACAGAATGCGCGAACCGATTTTGCTCCTTTTTCAATGAACAAATCTGCTGCTTTCGCTAATGTTCCAGCAGTATCACACATATCGTCAACAAGGATAACATCTTTACCAGCAACGTCTCCGATTACCGTCATCTCAGCAATTTCATTTGCTTTCTTACGGTGTTTGTGACAAATTGCCAATCCTGTGTCTAATTTCTTTGCGTATGCATTTGCACGTTTCGCTCCACCAGCATCTGGCGCTGCCATAATCAGGTTTCCATTGTCCAATGCTTTCATTTCATTGAAAAACAATGTAGAAGCAAATAAATGATCTACTGGTACTTCGAAAAATCCTTGAATTTGATCAGCATGTAAATCCATTGTCATAATGCGATCTACACC
>CAMLET010000435.1 GCA_946479125.1 uncultured Flavobacteriales bacterium | reverse complement strand
GACGGCATTAATCCAGGTAATATGAAATTTTGATTTCTTTTTCCACTTCAGGTTTCAGATTCGCTTCCGTATGATAAATGAAAAGGCGAACCATGTAGAATAATCCGGCAAACCAACTTACAACGAAGATGATGTGAAGCGATTTCCAAACAGCATAATTTTCAAGAAGAAATTCCATCATGGTGCAAAGTTAACTATTAAACGAATTTGTAGGTTGCCACTCACCGAAAACGAAAAGAGCCGTCCAAATATGAACGACTCTTTTTCAAATATCCTGAAAGGATTAAACTTTCATTCCTTTTACAATGCGGTCTTTGCGTTTCGTACGTTGGAAGCTTTTCTTCTTCACTTGTAAGTATGCGCTGCTCCCACCAGTTTGTACGTTGAATGTTTCGTTTCCGTACTCCAATGTACCTCCATTTTGTTTCCAGTCTGCAACCAAGTAATATTTACCATTGTTTTGAGTTGCGCGAGGAGCAAATTTCAATGTTTTACCAGTTCCCAATTCGAAACGAACAACGATTTCACCAGCGTCTGTGGTTTTTTCGTAAATACATTTTGTATTTGTTGGGATAATAATTCTATCCTGTGTTTTAGATGTGTTGGATACTAAACTTCCGTCATCGCCAGTTGTTTGGTTTCCGGAAACACTGCTTTTTTCAAGAATAACAACACTTGAGGTGTAAAATTGAACTTTGACTAATGCTTCAGGAGACAAATCGTACTGATCTTTAAGTGCTTCAGTATATGCAACAGATTTTCCACAGCTACCAAGCATAAGAACGGCTGCAAAACAAATAACTAGGTATTTCATGATTCTCATTTTTCTTTTTCGTTTGTCGGCAAACACAGTGCCAAATCTAAGGCAAATATAATATAGATTTTTTTACTCATCATTTTGATGCAAAGGAAAGACCATTGGTCGACTTGGAGTGGCATCGTTCTCAAACGGAGCTGTTTGAAGATTTAATAGATAAACACCGTCTTCACACTCATTTGGAACATAGATCAACTCGGTAATTGTTCGGCGTTTATCATTCGTTTCAGGCACTTTCCAAAACGCATGGTGAAAGGCCAAAACACCATTGTCTTTTTCTCTGTCAACGGAAGGAACATCAACCAAAAAATGGATAACTCCCAATTGATCCAAAACCTCTACTACATCGGCATCAAAATAAATGGGATTTGAATCTGAATAATGTTTAGTCAGTTTTCCGGTTTCATTAGGTAAGGTTCTTACCAAAACGGCTTCAACAGTTTCAGATTGAATGGCTGCCTGAAAAACTTCTTTTGTAATGACTAAGTCCAACATCCCGTCTTTATTCATGCGTTCAATTGGAGTCAAGCTCACAATTTCGGCTTCGTAAAGCAGTTTGTCAACGATTCCATTTACGGAATGAACATCCTTTGTAATATGACCCAAACATTCGGTATGCGTTCCGTGTCCATGCGGATTGAAAGCAATATTTCTAAAGTTCACGCTTCCACCTTCTGCAACAGCGCCCACCCATCCGTTTCCACGAACAGGTTCAATTGTTGGCGCATCAACGTACCATGCAGTTGGATTTTCTGTTGAATTAGAAAGGGGCAGAGAACAATCTACCCCTTCATTTGTAATAATGTAATTTCCGTTCGGAAGAAATAGCTGCATACTATGGAAGTTTTCTTAGCATTGCTTTATAATCCTCAACAAAGTCTTTGTTGCCCTGACAAGCCATTTCTATCTTGTAATTCGTGAAATTCTCGATTCTGTTTTCAGGATTCGGGTGCGTACTTAAGAACTCAGGAGTTCTTGATCCGCCTGCTGCTGCAATTTTCTCAAAGAAACCTGCACCTGCATCTGCCTGATAATCAGTAGGACAAAGGAACTTAACTGAACCCTGGTCAGCTTCTGTTTCATGTTCACGTGAGAATTTCAATCCAACAATTGCTTCTGTAATTTGAGCCAGCATTGCTCTGTTTCCTGCAATAATTGAAAGAAGTGCTTCTACACCGTAGATCTTTGTCATTTGACGTGTAGAATGACGGAAATCCGCATGTGCCATTTCGTGTCCTAGAACACCTGCAAACTGCGCCTCGTTATCCAGGTATTTCAAGATACCTGTGTAAACATAAATGTATCCCCCTGGCGTACAGAATGCATTCAAAGTACTGTCGTCCTTAATTACTCGGATTCTCCATGCGAAATCATCTTTATGCTTCAATTGTCCTGAATTCAGGATCTTGTTTCGCACTTTGTATACAAAAGCATAAACATCTTTATTCGAAGCTGAATCCAGAATTGGATAATCCTTCTGATTGTTATCAATTTCGGCAGCAACCTGTGCTCCCAACTGCTTGTCCTGATCGATTGTGAATAAATTGAAACCGGACCCCAACTCTTTTGAACCTCTACAGTTCATCAAAAACACTGTGCTTACTGCAACTATCCCCGCTAATGTTAAAATTCTTTTCATACCTTCGCTTTGATACAAATTTAGTCTTTTTTCGTTCTATTCCAGCGTCGTGACGAGTAAACCTTCAGCACTTCAGTTAAAGCTTCAAACCTTGCCCGAAAAACCCGGCGTCTATCAATATTTTGACAGCGCTGGAACTATCATTTATGTGGGTAAAGCCAAGAGTTTAAAGAAGCGGGTGGGGTCTTACTTTTCCAAAAAACATGAGTACGCGAAAACGGCGATGCTCGTTCGAAAGATCGTTGACATTCAGTACATAGTTGTAGAGACTGAAATGGATGCACTTTTGCTGGAGAATAACCTCATCAAGAAATACCAGCCCAAGTACAATATTCAGCTTAAAGATGACAAGACATATCCCTGGATCTGCGTAAAAAAGGAACCATTTCCACGTGTTTTTTCTACAAGACAAATGGTGAAAGATGGATCGAAATATTACGGTCCTTACACGCATGGAAAGGTAATGCATACGCTTTTGGATCTATTCAGAGAGTTGTATCCACTAAGAACTTGCGCACTCGATTTGTCTGCCAATAAAATTGAGAAATCAAATTATAAGGTTTGTTTGGAATACCATATCGGCAAATGCAAAGGACCGTGCGTTGGAAATCAAACTGCGACAGAATACAACGAAATTATTGATCAGATTGATCAAATTCTGAAAGGAAACAGCAATACGGTAATTCAGCATTTAAAAAATAAAATGAAGGATTTGGCTTCTGAAATGCGTTATGAAGAAGCACAGGAAGTAAAGACCCGTTTGGATTCTTTGGAACGTTATAAAGCGAAGTCGACGGTTGTTTCACCTACAATTCATAAGGTGGATGTGATTACGATCGTT
>CAMLET010000434.1 GCA_946479125.1 uncultured Flavobacteriales bacterium | reverse complement strand
ATCGAGCATCCTAAGAACTTCGGTTTCATCTGCTCCTTTTTGCAAAACAGATAAAATATGCTGTGCATTTTTGGGATAATATTCGTTCAAAAGAATGATGCGTTCCATGGCTTCAAACCTACGTTTTACCATGGTTGTACTGTCAATCATGAAATCCTGATCGTACTTATCGTTCATCTCCTGGAAATAACGGTTATTCCCATCAACTACTCCACTTTCTTTTGTGAGTCCAAGCTGAATTGCAGCATAACTTGCACACAGGAAAAAACCAGCAATAGCAAACAAATAAACACAAACTTTAAATGGGATCCTTACCCATTTTGAATTGAAGAATTTTTTCAAAATCAGAATTTTGTGCAAAAATACACTATGGATTCCATTTCATGTATGTTAGAGTGCTAAAACATTGCAAAACTGTTGTATTTCAATTAAGTTTATGACTCAATTTTACGACACATGAAAAAATTACTACTCCTTTCCATTCTTACCGCTTCTATTTCTCAAGCTCAAGATTCGTTGTATTCAAAAGTGATTTACAATACAGATGGCTACAAACCTTTTGCTGTAAACGTTGATGCGAATGCCAATGTGGCTCAGGTAGGAACAACCAACTTCAACAATGCCGCATTTTCCTTATTGGACAGTTTGGGAAATGTTCTGAGTGCTTCTCAGTACGTTATTGATGGACAGCCTTTCAGTAATTTCGAATTTCATGACGTGGAGACTTTATCAGACGGAAACTATTTGGCGGTAGGAACAGCAATGCTTCAAAATTTTGGTGTAAACGTTGGTGTTGTGGCAAAATTGAGCAGCTTAGGAAGTGTGATCTGGTCGAAAGGTGTCTATCCTCAAGCACCGGTTTTCTTCGGTTGCAATGCCGCAATTGAATCTTCCGAAAACAGTTATTGGATTGCAGGTTCCGACGAGCAAAGTGGTGAAATGGTCATCGCTGAACTCGATACCGACGGAACAACTCTTCAGGTAAACTCTTACAAAAACAGCGGACTTCGTTATAAGGTTGAAGATATCATGGAATACGATTTAAATACAATCGTTTTTTCCGGGTACACACTTGATAACGGTAGCGCTTCTAAAGGTCTTGTTTTCGCAACAGACAATATGGGAATGTTACTTTGGAACAATCAACTACCAAACTACAAATTCTATGATCTTGGTTTGGATAATAATACCATTCGTATGGCTTCCTACTCAAGCTCAAATAAACTTGGAATTGTTTCTATCTCTTCCACAGGTGCGTTTACTAGTATCCAGGAAGCCGATTTCGGTGGAAATATGCCTGAGGCGGTTGACATGGCGCAAGTAAAAGATTCCGTGTATGCGATTTCAATCAATTCTGGTTTTAGCTCAGACGTTGATGTTCTGGAGATAGGAAATACTGCTGCAACCAGAATATCCTATATGGGGTTAATCACTGATATAACTTCCAGAGAGCATAAAGGAGTATACATCAACGCTTATGGTCCGATCTATGGCATAAAATCGTCATCCTGGTTTGCTGTTCCTCATGGAAACATTGTTCGAACTGATTCGCTATTAACAATATCTAACTGTGGCTGGGGATCGTTTCCAATAGTCGAAAACATTAGCACTACTACAGACCAAACCATGACCTTCACTTCTATCACAAACGCTTCTATTATGGATTTGTTGATCAATCAATCGGCTAACGATGCAGATGACAGTCTTAGTTGTGTTGATTTCTATTCTGGAATTGATGAAAGTGGCGAAAATGCTGTGCATATCTATCCAAATCCAACGAATTCTGAGTTTACAGTCCAATTTGAAAACAAAGCTTCAGGAACATTAACCGTTATGGATGCGCAAGGAAAAGTGGCTTTATCGTTGGAAATCGAAAATAACGCTGTTGTAAACATCTCTGATATAAAAAGCGGAATATATCTTTACTCATTCTTAAACAAAGACAATCAACGAGTTACGAATGGAAAACTGATCAAAGAATAACTTTGGCAGGAAACTTGCAAACGCCAATCGACAAATTAAAATGAACATGAAAACACTTTTACTTACTTGTACGGCACTATTCGTTTTCGCTTTCTCATTCGGTCAAGATTCGAAGAAAGTTGCCATTACTTTTACGTATAAAGGAAATCCGCTTTGTTATTGGGATGTAACTATCAAACAAGGTGATGTTACTATTGCAAACGCCAAAACCGACGAAAACGGAAAAGCCGACTTTGGATATTGCAGATTGGCTTATAACGGGGTTGATGCATATGGCTACAAGAAAACCGCTAATGGTGAAAAGAAATGGGACGTAAAAGGTTACATCGGAATTGACGAAAGTGGAAACACAAAATTCGATTTCCTTCCGTTAGTTGAAGACACAGGAATGGGTGGAATGATGGAAGCGGCTTGGGGATTAACTCTGAACGATTGTGGCGGCGGTTCATCTTCTTCATCGGCATCATCCGGTTCTGGCTCAGAAAGCTCTTCTTCCGGAACATCTGCTAGTCAGGAACAAAAAGATGACATGGACGAATGGGAAAAGGAACAGGAAGTCAAAAAAGCAGAACAAAAAGCAAAACAAGATCAATGGAATGCTGACTGGGAATCGGGTAAAACGCAAGCGGAAGGTTTACAGAACAGTAAGGCAATGTACGAGAATAAGATTGCGAACCTTGATGTAAAAATTCAGAAAAAGAAAATTGAACAAGGTAAACTGACCTCCGGAACAAAAGAATTCAGTGATATTTCTTATGAAATTCGTGATTTGGAGATTGACAAGGAACTAACTCAATTGAAGTTGGAAAAAACCAACATGATGATTGCAAAAGGAAACCAGCAGTTGAACAAAGCTGAGAAATTTCCTTTAGAACAGCGAGAAGAAGCATTAAAGACAGAACAAGAAACGCTGAAGGATGCTCAAAAAGCAGGAAAAATGTTCGGTGCTTCAACTACGCTCAGCAACCAAACATCTACTCCCGAAAAATCTCAGGACAAGAACCAAACAAATACAGGTGGTAATACCAATACTGGTTCTTCAGAAAAACCGAATAATGACGTAAAGACTGAAGAAAAAACAGAAGAGAAAGTTTCAAATAATCCACGAAACAATGGTGAAGAAGAAGAAGCTTTGAAGTTATACACGGCTGAAGAGTTAGCGCAACTTTCTGTAATGAACATTAAGAAACTGAAACTGGATTACAACTCGAAGATTACCAATCGTAAGGTTGGTCTGAAAACAAAATCGAGTATTTGGAAGCCGGAAAAAATTGAAAAAACAAAAGCTGAATTGGCAGAACTAGAGAAACAAATTG
>CAMLET010000433.1 GCA_946479125.1 uncultured Flavobacteriales bacterium | reverse complement strand
CGCTTCGGAAATGCTGTTTTCTCGCTTTGTTGGTCAGAAACCCTGAGTTTATTGTTGATCGGAGATTTGGAAGGAAACCTGTTTGGAATTGATATCAATGGAAAATCAACCTGGTATTTTCCGCTCAATTGTGGTAAAATCCGACTGATTGAAGAA
Organism: uncultured Flavobacteriales bacterium; assembly: GCA_946479125.1. The sequence goes on along the minus strand of CAMLET010000433.1, from coordinate 3,155 downwards.
TTTGGTTCACATTTCTATGTTGGATCGCAAGATGGGAAATTGCGTTGTTTTCAATTGCCATCTTTGAATGAATTGTGGTCTACACAAGCACACGAAGGAAGTATTTATTCGCTCTTAAAATTGGATTCTGGATTGGTTTCCAGCGGATTTGACGGGAAAGTTTCGTTCATCAACGATCAAGGTTCAGTTAGAAAGAAATTGCCGCTTCATTATCAATCCATTTACGGTTTACAGCGCTTCGAAGATGGGTTTGTGACCTGTTCTAAAGATAAATCCATGAAAATTTGGGATTCAAATTGGAACTGTTTGAAGAAATTGGAAGGACCCGGAATGCATAACAAGTCGGTAAATGCTCTGGCCGTCAGTGATTCACAGATTATTTCTGCCGGTGACGACAAAACCATAAGAATTTGGAATAAGATTTGACATTGGCAACCCAACTTCTTATATTTGGGTAGAATGAATGATTCGTCTTTTTATCAGCAAAAGCCTGTACTTCAGCAAGAAAAGAAATCGGGGAACTCAACTTTAATGACATTGTTTTCATTATTGTTGTTTATTCTCAGCTATGCACTTTTTGTTCAGCAGGATTTGGTTTTCATTTTCATCGTTGTTGGTGTTCTGTTTTTCCATGAACTTGGGCATTTTTCGTTTATCAAATTGTTCAAATACGAAAACGTAAGAATGCTTTTTGTCCCGTTAATGGGTGCGTTTGTTCACGGAAAGAAAGAAAGATACAATCAATGGGAGCAAGTATTGGTGATTCTTGCAGGACCAGTTCCCGGAATCATTTTGGGTTCCGTTTTGTGGTATTACGGTTTTACTTGGAAAAGCCCAATTCTTCAAACTTCTTCAATGATTTTGTTGGTGTTGAATGTCATTAATCTCTTACCGGTTCAACCTTTGGATGGCGGTAGATTGTTGCAAACCTTGTTTCTAACGAAATCCAGTCTACTTCCTGTAGCTTTCACATTATTGTCATCACTTTCATTGATAGCAGTTGGTTATTATATGGAATGGTACGTTTTGATGGGAGTTGGATTTTTCATGTCATTCCAGGTTCGTAATCAATACAGGTCATACTTGATTCACAAAGCATTGCGCGAGCAGAATGTGAATTACACCGGAACATACGATGAGCTTTCGAATGGAGATTATCATTTCATCAAACTGGAAATGCTGGAGAATACTCCTGGTTTAAAGAAATACCTTGATTTATCTGACGATCCGGATGCTGACCAACTGGTAGCGCAGGAAGTAAATTCGCTGCTAGATCCAAGTGTAAAACTGAATGTAGGTGTTTTGTCCAAAATTGTGCTTTGTATTGTATGGCTGGCCACGATTGGTTTTCCTGTTTATCTCTTGTTACAATCGAAATTCTAGGTTGTGAAATTGGAAGTTGGGAAGAAGGTAGGTTTTCTGCGTGAACAAGGCACAGCTGTAATTCTTGAAATTCGCGGTAAGAAAGTATTGGTAGAAGACAGTGACGGATTTGAGCGCGAATTGCTACCTGCTGAACTCATAGAACTTCACCAACCAGCAAATGTAAAAGCCCCAAAACTGCGAAGTTCCGAAGAAGCGAATGAGAAACTGAAAGGTGTCATTCCCACGCGAAAAGAGAAAAAAGCCGCAATCTCAAAACAGCATCTCGGTTTGATCGAATGGGAAATTGATCTTCACATTGAAGAATTAGTCGATTCTATTTCTGGTTACAGCAATACCGAAATTGTGTTGAAACAATTACAAGCCTTCAAGAACAAATTCGAAAGCGCGAAAACCCAACGCGTAAACAAGTTAGTCGTAATTCATGGAGTGGGAGAAGGCGTTCTCCGAAACGAGATCAGAACTTTTTTACAGAAACAAACTGGAATTGAGTTTGAAGATGCCGACTTTAGAAAATACGGAAAAGGCGCGACGCTGGTGGTTTTTCATCCGAATTGGTGACTTCGACTCCGCTCGATGACCATTTCGACTACGCTCATCCACCGTCAGATTACGCTAGATACCCTTTTTCGACTCTACTCAACTGAAGTTACTTAATACAAGGTTTGAAACGAGAGATTTTCAATCTCAATTCTGCACGGGTTTGAATCAGAAGAGATCATGAAACCAAAGTTGTTTCCGTAAAGCGATTTAACATCAATATTGTCAAAAACAATTTCACCATCTATAGAGAATGAAAGCTTATTCCCTTCCTTATAAACAATCCAATCTTCACCTGACGCGGTTCTGGTAAGCTCAACAACTTTTATCTGACCATTGTTTTTTTTGATGGTTAGTTTCACAATTGATCCCGGTTGACCGATTAATTTTTCTCTAATCTCATCATACGTTTTTCCCGCTATTGCTTCAGGTGTACCATTGCCTTGTGCAATTTTTGTAATTAGATCTCCTTGAACTATCAAATTGCTTTTCGCAGCTGCTCCGTTAGGTGCCAACGTTTTTATTTCTGCACCATTTTCCTTTACCACAAAGCCAAATCCAACTCGACCGTTTTTGATTTCTGATGTATTCTTTTTTACCTCAGTACCGTTCTCGATTTTGTCTTTGAAAACAAATTCCGTTGAACCTACTTTCGAAATGAGGTGATAGTTGTTTGATATCACGTTTTGTCCAACTACAAATCCGAAAGTTGCGTTCTCAGCACCCGAAACTCTTTTTACCTGGAAACGGATAGAAAAATCTGTGCTCAAATCAAGAACGGGAAGCGTGGTAAAATAGGAGCCAGGCTTTTTGGTTTCTAAAATGTATCGGTTCTCTACTGATTCATCTATGTCAAAAACAACCTCGTCATTGTTTAATTCCATCCAATCTCCAATATTGTATTTGAAACCGTCTGTAATATCTTCTGTAAAATTAATGTTTACAATATCCTTTGCATATCCTTTAGATTGCTGTAGTAAAATGTCAGCTTCACTTTGAGACTGCTCCACCACTTCTCCTTTTTTGTGAAAAAGAGACAATTCATCCAGCGCCTTAGAATTAAAAATGGAAATTCCAGTTTCATATTCCTGTATGTTATAACTGCTGCCAAATAGGTAGCGGCTTTCGTGCCTTTTGTATTTGGCAAAGCTTGAGGCAGGGTAATTAGCCAGCTTGACAGATTTACTGAAATAATCAAACGCAGTTTGAAGGTCTTTTTTAACTGTATATTT
>CAMLET010000432.1 GCA_946479125.1 uncultured Flavobacteriales bacterium | reverse complement strand
CGTATAGAATGCAACATACATTCCATCTTTCAAATCATTCGGGATTTGCATTTTCAGCTGGGCATAACTCGTAGCTCCAATAAGCGTTAGAACGAGTGTAAATAATGTTTTCTTTAACATAGAATTTTCTTGAAGTGAACGAAAATAAATCAATTTTCTATAAATCTTTCATTTTTAGGCAAAATTGATGCCATGCTATAAACGCAATTTCCAATTTGAAGTTGGTTTGAAGATTCCGAATAAGAATAATTTCATTAGTAAGTTGTGTTTTTTTAAGGAAAACGGTTTCAAAAAGACAGCATAAACAGCAGGTTTACAGTTTTACAATTAAATTTGCGCTATGGAACAAAAAGATGATTTACTAAAAGAAGTTATTTCTCACGCTAAAGAGTACGGATTTGTTTTTCCTTCTTCTGAAATTTATGATGGTCTTGCCGCAACTTATGATTATGGTCAGTTGGGTTCGGAATTGAAGAATAACATCAAACAGTATTGGTGGAAATCAATGGTGCAGATGAATGAGAACATTGTTGGAATTGATGCATCGATTTTTATGCACCCAACTACATGGAAAGCTTCTGGCCACGTAGATGCTTTTAATGATCCATTGATTGATAATAAAGATTCTAAGAAAAGATATAGAGCTGACGTACTAATCGAAGAACATATTGAAAAGATTCGTCAGAAGATCAATAAGGAAGTAGATAAAGCGGCGAAGAAATTTGCTGAAGCGTTCGACGAAGCTCAATTTCGTGCTACCAATCCAAATGTATTACGTAACGAAACTAAGATTACTGAAATCGAAGATCGTATGCGCGTAACGCTTGAAAACAACGATTTGGATGGCGTAAAAACATTGATCGAAGATTTGGAGATTGTTTGTCCAATCAGTGGTTCTCGTAACTGGACAGAAGTTCGTCAGTTTAACCTGATGTTCTCTACAGAAATGGGTTCAGTTGCTGGTGATGCATCGACAATTTATCTTCGTCCTGAAACCGCACAAGGTATTTTCGTAAACTTCCTGAATGTTCAGAAAAGTGGTAGAATGAAAATTCCTTTTGGAATCGCTCAAATTGGAAAAGCTTTCAGAAACGAGATCGTTGCACGTCAGTTTATCTTCCGTATGCGTGAGTTTGAACAAATGGAAATGCAGTTTTTTGTTCGTCCGGGTGACGAGATGAAATGGTACAACCACTGGAAAGAAACGCGTTTGAACTGGCACAAAGCTTTAGGTTTAGGAGATAATTATTACCGAGAACACGATCACATCAAGTTGGCACATTACGCAAATGCTGCTTCTGATATTGAATTTGATTTCCCGATGGGATTCAAGGAATTGGAAGGAATTCACTCCAGAACAGATTTCGACCTGAAGCAGCACGAACAATTTTCAGGAAAGAAATTACAGTATTTTGATCCCGAATTGAACCAGAACTATGTTCCTTATGTGGTGGAAACTTCCGTTGGTTTGGACCGGATGTTCCTGGCTGTGATGAGTGCTTCTTACAAGAATGAAAAACTGGAGGACGGTTCTGAGCGCGTAGTATTGAGTTTACCTGCTCAGCTGGCTCCTTATAAAGTTGCAATCATGCCGTTGACCAAAAAAGACGGATTGCCGGAAAAAGCAAACGAAATCTTGAATGATCTGCGTTTTGATTTCAATTGCCAGTATGATGAGAAGGATTCTCCGGGAAAACGTTACCGCAGACAAGATGCAATCGGAACACCTTATTGTGTGATGGTGGATCACCAGACTTTGGAGGATAATACGGTGACGATCCGCGACCGCGATACGATGGAGCAGGAGCGCGTTGCTGTTTCGGAATTGAGAGCAAAAATTGATGAGAAAGTGAGCTGGAGAAACCTGCTTTCGAAATAACGAGTAATACTTACCGGGATAAGTGCAAGATTATCCACCACTTACCCGGGTAGATTTAGATAGTAGTATAAAAAACCCCGGCAATGAATGTCGGGGTTTTTTATTAAAAAAATCAAACTTAATACTTAATCACTTGTTTAATCGTATTTCCTAACGATACATAGTAAATACCACTATTCACGGAACTTAAGTCAATAGACGCTTGATTCCCCTGTGTTTCTTGTTCCAGAACCGTTCTCCCCGTTGCATCCGATATCCGGATCATTTGATTTTCTGTTCCGATAAAAAACACCTGGAAAATACCTGTTGAAGGATTCGGTGTAATCGTGAAATCAAGTTGTGAGAGCTCGTTAGTCCCTAAGACGCTGATTGTATTACAAACGCTCGTATCCACACATCCTGTAGCTGAAGTCACAACAACGGCATAACTTCCGTTCATAGTCGGAGTAAAGGATTGGGAAGTTGCTCCGGAAACCGGCATATTTGTAGTACAGTTAATCCATTGATACATTCCTCCGGTTTCAGCCGCTACCAAGGTAGTATCGTTCATCAATGAAACCGAATTATCGACCATATTTACGGTTAGATTGATCGTAATCAAACTATCGTAACCAAGGGCATTTGGAATAATTGCGGTGTAAGTTCCCGATAAAGTATACATCATATTATCCGGAGCGGTATAATTTCCGCATACAACCGGTGAAATAGAACTTGAAGAACTGGATATACTTGTAATGCTATCGTTTTTTACTGCAATATCACGAAGGGCAATTCCATTTCCAATCAAGCCGATAGAAGTGACATTTCCAGTTGAAGTATTTAACGAATAGAAGCTGTCGAATGAATTGGAAGTGTTTGAAATCAGATACGCACTATTCATGTGAGTAGTATGATTGTAGAAAATGTCCAAATCGCTGCTGATATCCGCCACAGATTGTGTTATTCCGGAAGTTCCGATGGTATTCAATGTCCCGTTATTCGGAGGGTTTTGAAGTGCCAGTATATTTAGTAAATCATCGTAAACAAAGAGTTTTGTATTGTTTGAGCCGCCATAACTGTTCGTGTAGGCACCTGAACCAATGGAAGGAGTGGCACTCATATTTACATCACCCGATGCGTAAGCCAAATTCATATCTGTTGCGGCAATGACTCCTGTTGTAGGATGCAAACGATAATTATTTCCGGAAGAAGAGACTACTCGAATGCGATCTACTGTCGGATTGAAATCAAAACCGATGTTTGTCATTCCGGTTGCCAATGTGACTGCCGGTGCTACGGAAGTTGCAGCTCCTGTCATCGGATTGATCGTATAAAGCTGAGATTCTCCGGTTGCAGTATTGTATCCCAATGTGTAAAGTTCACCTGTTGCCGGGCGCACATCAAGTCCTGAGATAACCTGACCTGGATTCACTCCTGTTATAGCCAAATGTGTTCTCACCAC
>CAMLET010000431.1 GCA_946479125.1 uncultured Flavobacteriales bacterium | reverse complement strand
CGACCAAAATGTGGCTATCAATAAAAGCTTTGACATTTTCCTGGTGAACAGAAGAAACATCAAAAGCGGATGTCAATTTCGATAAACTTGCAATTTTGCTTGGATTTGCATTTTCATACTCGCTAAAAAAACGATCTTTTGAACCAAATATCAGGTTAATCTCTTTTTCGAAACGTCCATTTTTTAATGCCTGAAGAAAAAGTTTACCGAAGTAATATGCAGAACCCTGATCACCTTTATCAGGACCAAAACCTCCTCTTCTGGAGACCATTTCTCCATTATTCATTTCTATTAAAATGGAACCAGTTCCCAAAATAGCAGCAAAACCATGATCGTATCCACAACAAGCCAATCCGGCAGCCAAGGCGTCTGTTTCAATAGTAATGTTCCTGAATCCAATGCTTTTAAGAAATTGACGAATACGTTCCTTGTTTTCAGAAACAGACATTCCTGCACCGTAGAAATCTAACTCATCAAATGCAAATTGTTTATTGAGTTTTATCAGTGTTTGTAGGTCTGACTCCGGAAAACGGTCAATATTTCTAATATGTAAACTTGCCGTTTGAAACCGACCAATTTCATCCGTTGAACCGTAAACCCAGGTTGTACTCGTCCCACCGCTATCAGCAATAATCCACTGTTTCATTAACTATAAAATTACCATTAAAACGGTATGAATAAAATAGAGCATAACTTTTATCTTTGCACCGAATTTAACCGACGTGTGATAAAATTAGTTATGCCAAAGAAATTTTACAAAACACTCTTAGCTTCCCTATTCTGCATTCTTGGGTTGGTATTAATTACCAATTGTAAGGACAAAAATGGTCCGGAAGAAGATGAATTCAAAAAAGGAGAATTACTGACAAACCTTTCCGACAACTACATTATTCCTCATTATACGGAATTGCAAACACGTGTTTTTACTCTTGACACCAAATGGGGGGATTATCTTTTAAATCCTTCATCAACTACATTCGATGCTGCTAAACTTGCTTTTTTAGACGCTGCCGAAGAATACCAGCGCGTAAAGCTTTTCAATTTTGGACCAGCAATGACGGAAAATTTACAGATGGCATGTGGAATTTTCCCAACCGATACTGCACAAATTACTTCTCAGATCAATTCTAGTGTTTATGACCTAAGCGCAGACGATACACGCGACACTCAAGGATTTGATGCATTGGATTATTTGCTTTACAGAAACAATGCATTTGCCCTTATTCAGGGTTCAACGAATACGCAAAACTATATCACAGCGCTAATTGTTCGAATGAAAGGTAAAGTTTCGGCTGTACTTTCTCAGTGGCAAACAACTTATCGTTCAACCTTTATTTCAGGAACGGGAACGGAAACCACTTCCGCTTTTTCATACCTGGTAAATGCTTTTTGTAGAGATTTTGAAGGAACAAAGAATTTGAAGTTAGGTTATCCTTTAGGAACTCAAAATCTAAATACACCGAATCCACTTGAATTCGAAGGGAAATGGTCACACCACAATAAGGAATTCTTGAAAATATCGGTTGAAACATCGTTCAACGTGTATAAAGGAATGGGAACTGTTGACGGGCTGGGATTTGATGATTATTTGATTGCCGAAGAGAAAACAGCTTTAAATGACGATATCAAAACACGTTATCAATATCTAATTAATGAGATTGGAACCTGGAACGATAACTTACAACAACGTTTGACTTCAAATTCATCATCGCTTTACAACTACTTTAACTACATGCAGGGTACCGTTGTATATTTAAAAACAGATATGACTTCTGCATTTAGCGTTTCAATCACTTATCAGGATTCAGATGGCGATTAGTGAGAAAATCACTAATAATCTATTACGGAGCGTTTCAATAAATCCCTTAATTGCTTTTAGGATCGTATTTGGAGCACTCGCCGTATTCTCGGCTCTTCGATTTGTTTATTACGGTTGGGTAGAAACACTTTACATACAACCAAAATTCCATTTTCATTATTTGCTCTTCGAATGGATTGATGTCCTTCCAGGAAAATGGATGTATTTCCCGTTCATTTTGATGATTATTGCCGGAATGGGAATACTCTTCGGATTTCTCTACCGCATTTCTACCGTTGTCTATTTTCTTGCATTCACGTACATTGAACTGCTTGACAAAACAACCTATCTGAATCATTACTACTTTGTTTCCATCATGGCATTTTTACTCATTTGGCTGCCAGCTAATACAGATGTGAGTTTGGATGTCAGATGGTTTGGTGTTAAACGCAAAAAGCAAGTTGCCAATTGGTGTATTTGGATACTTCGATTTCAATTGACACTGGTTTATTTCTATGCTGGTCTAGCCAAAATAAATACGGATTGGCTATTAGAAGCAATGCCCTTAAAGATCTGGTTGCAAACCTATCGAGATTTGCCCGTAGTTGGGAATTTAATGGCTACAACCTGGCTGGCGTTTGCGTTTTCGTGGTTTGGCTGCTTTTATGATTTAACCGTTCCATTCTTCCTGATGGTTCCAAAAACAAGAAAATGGGCCTATTTCTTCGTAATCGCATTCCATATTCTTACCTGGTTATTATTTCCCATTGGTGTTTTTCCGTGGGTAATGATTGGAGCAACACTTATCTTTTTCCCTGCGAGCTGGCATGAAAAATGGCTCCAAATCTTTCGAAGTAAATCCAACTCTACTTCTATCTCGTATAGAAAGCCAAAGAGAAGTAAATTGATCCTTGGTTTTGTTTGTGTATTTGCGTTCTTTCAAGTGTTGATTCCGTTTCGCTATATCCTTCATTCTGGTTCATTGTTTTGGTACGAAGACGGATATCGTTTCTCTTGGAGAGTAATGCTTATGGAGAAAAAGGGCTATGCCACTTTTTATGTGGTTGACAATTCGAAAACGGGAAGTATCATGATTGAAAATTCGGATTTCCTTACCGATTACCAAATTGACCAAATGTCGAGACAACCAGACATGATTTTGGAATTTGCACACTTTTTAGGTGAGAAATACCAGGATACACTTCTTATTTCTGGCAAAGACACAGTACATTTGCACGCTGATAGAATTGAAGCTGAAGCATTCGTAACCTTAAACGGAAAAATGCACGAAGCTTACGTCACCAGAAAGCATAACTTATTGAAAATCTCCAAATTTCAAGCATACAACACATGGGTAGAAGCACCTTCTTATTAATTTTCTTTCTGATAGGAAGTCTAGGTGCGTATTCTCAAACATGTACCATTTATGTTATTAACGAACTAAAACAACCCGTTAAGCACATTACGCTATTCGACGGGAATTCGAGAAAAGTTTCCAATCACAACGGACAATTTGAGATCAACT
>CAMLET010000430.1 GCA_946479125.1 uncultured Flavobacteriales bacterium | reverse complement strand
GGTTTTTGTCCTGTTTGACAAATCTCTACCGTTTCTGTAGCTACTAAATTATCGAAACAGGTTTTGCCGTTTGTTCCGTACGGAATTCGCGACATTGTATCTGTTACATGCTTATAAAATCCTGGAAAAAATCGGAAGCCATGTTCACCTGGCAAGTTGTTTTGCTGACCATTTGTACTCGTTCCTGGAACAGCAATACTTCTGGCCTTTCCACCAACATAAAAAGGGTTTCTATCGAAAACTTCAACTTGAAATCCTCGTTCAATCAATTCGTGGGCAGCACTCATTCCGGCCACGCCACCTCCAATAACAATTACCTTTTTGGGCATAGTAATCCTAGTAGTTTAGATAAACAAAATCACTTAAAAACAAATGTGAACTTCGTGAATATGGTTTGTAAAAAGCTTAACTCAAATCAGTATGTAATAAGACAAAAATAACCGTTTGATCAAATTATCAAAATGAAATGATGTCAATTTTGTGTGAATTGTAACCCTGAATTTTCAATCTGTTGAAATCTAGATTTTTAAGGTCGGAATAGTTTTGAACATTGATAAATCAAATATCCTTTCGACAATCATTTTAACTCAAATCCTTGCGCTTTTGCCTGTGCTTTGTTGTACTTCCGTGAATTATAAACTCCCACAAAAAAGGGACTTGGAAAGACGATCCATGAAAAATAATCAAGGAAAGCTGGTCTAACAATTAGTGAATTCAGTTGTTGAATGTGCGCTGGATTATTGAAATCTATACTCTGTAAAGTATCTCCTTTGTATCGAAAAGGTTCTCCAATTGTATCTGGAAATGGATTGAATCTGTAGTTCCATCCCACCGTATCCGTATAATTTCCATTCTCTGTAAAATTGGGAAAGTACTCATGGAAATATAAACACGCTTCGGCATTACAACTTACTTCCACCGGATGTTTATCGTGATCTCCTTTACTCATAATTGCAGGTAAACCAATGCGAATTAAATAAGCCCAACCCATTCGCTGACTTTGCAAATAATGTCCGTATTCGTGTTGATACAATTTATTGAACGGCGTTGCTTTTATGCGTTCATCGGCAAGAATATAGGAACCGAGTGAAACCCCCGGCCAGTTCACATTCATGTTCAAAACGGTACTTCCCAGTTCGTATTCTACAGAATTCACACGCTTTGTATACGTATTGTAAAACTGAGCTGTCATAAATCCACCCAATGTTTGTGGGGTTTCGTACAGAAAACGGGAAAACAATTCACCCGTTTTTCTTACAAACGTCTTGTTTGAATCGGTAATGAAAAGTCCACCCCAAATCTTTATATCCTGTTTTGCTTTTCGTCCAGCCAACTCATTGGCACATTTCCAGCGTTGACCTTTTCCAGTACACAAACCTGTAAACCAGCCAATCACGTAAGAATCCACGATGAAAAATTCAGGTTTACGAACATTTTCTGTTCCTGCAAACGAAAAATTACCGAACGAAGAAAATCCAATGAGCAGCCAGAGGCGTAACTCAACATGAAAAAACTTCTTCGATATTCTTAACATTGTAAGGCTTGCTTTCAATAAAATTACAATCTTTAACGATTAGAACATAAAATGAATTCAGTACTGTACAGATCTAAGGTGATGCATCATCGGTTTAAGCCGAAGAATCATAGGTTCTCGTACAATGTTTTCTATTTCTACATCGACTTAGACGAAGTTAACGAATTGGTAAAAAAACACTGGTTAATTTCCCGAAATAAATGGAATTTATTCAGTTTCCGAGACAAAGAACATCTTCAGTTGCCTATTGACAATCCGGATAAAACAAAATCTACCAAAGAACACATTACTTCTTATTTGAAAGAAAACGATGTGGATTATTCCATTGGCAGAATCATGCTTTTAACAGGTTTCAATACACTGGGATACAATTTTAATCCTGTTTCTTTTTACTATATCTACAACGAAACCGGACAGTTAAAAAATGTTCTGGTTGAAGTCACCAATACGTACCACGAAATGAAACCTTATCTGCTAGATGAAAAGGATTTCAACGGGAAGTTCTACGACCAACGCGTCACAAAATACTTCTACGTTTCTCCTTTCATTTCGCACGATGCGGATTTCCATTTCAAAATTCATGAACCAGGTGATGATTTGGTTATAGGAATTGATGATTTTGAAAAGGACGAAAAAATATTCATAAGCACATTAGTTGGAAAAAAGAAAGAGATTACAAATGCACGACTCTTTTTCTACAGCTTACGATTTCCGCTCATTCCTTTGAAAATCATTACGTTGATTCATTGGCAGGCGATGCTTCTTTATTTCAAGAAGATAAAATTTTACAGAAAAAACGAATTTCAAGATCTACAACGCGATGTTTATCGTAAGAAGACAGTAGACTAAAGACGACAGACAAAAGACTTTTGTTTTTGACCTTACTGAGGTCATCAAGTCCCGAAGCTTCGGGAAGATGCAGAAGTCTTAAAATCAATTAAAGAACATGAGTGATAAAACTACATTCTACGAAAAGCAAATATTGAAGTTATTGACGGCAATGCCACTGGGTCGTATGAACCTTACACTTCCGTCTGGCAAAACATTGGAAATTGGAAATGGTGAAGGTGGAATTGTGGCCAACGCAACTATCAAAGATTCCAATTTCTTTAAGCGCTGTGTACTTTACGGAGATATTGGTTTTGGAGAAGGATATGTTGCCGGTGAATGGGACACTGATAGTATTACCAATGTAATTTCATGGTTTATTCTGAATGTAGAACACGCGCCAACAGTTTCAGGAAGTTCCGTAAAATCATTCGTTTTGAATTTATTGAAGTTTTACAATCGACTTTTTCATAACAAACGTTCAAACAGCATAACTGGTTCGAAGAAGAACATTTCGGAACATTATGATTTGAATAATGACTTTTTTGCGCTTTGGCTCGACCCAACAATGACTTATTCTTCTGCTTATTTCAAGGAAGAGAATTATTCGTTAGAACAGGCGCAAAAAGCGAAATATCACCGTTTGTGCGAGCAATTGTTTTTGAATGAAAATGATCACGTGCTTGAAATCGGATCTGGCTGGGGAGGAAATGCGATCTACATGGCTTCGAATTTTGGCTGCAAAGTAACTTCTATTACCATTTCGGAAGAACAGCATAAGGAAGCAACGCTGCGTGTAAAGAACGCAGGCTTAGATCATTTAGTGAAAATTGAGCTTCAGGATTACAGAAAAGCCGTTGGGCAATACGACAAAATTGTTTCTGTAGAAATGTTGGAAGCCGTTGGGGCTGAGTTTTTAGAACCGTATTTCAAACAATGTCAGAAACTCCTGAAATCAAAAG
>CAMLET010000429.1 GCA_946479125.1 uncultured Flavobacteriales bacterium | reverse complement strand
AAGCAGTTCAGAAATGGAATTCGATATGAGTGCGCTGCCTGCAGGAATGTACTTTGTAGAAGCGCTTAACAATCCTAAAGTAGTAAAGGTGATTCGTCAATGATAGAAGAATTTGAGAGTGATGCGGAAAATGAAGAAGAGGAGCTCTATGAACATTATAAGTTTGTAGCAGATCCCGGACAAGAAATGATCCGTATCGACAAGTATTTAATTGATCGATTACCCAATACTTCCAGAAACAAAGTTCAATTCGCAGCTAAAAACGGAAACGTTGTAGTGAATGGTACGGCTGTAAAGCCCAATTACAAAGTGAAACCCAGAGATGAGGTAGCTATTGTAATGCCTTATCCGGTGCGCGAAATTGAATTGATCCCTCAGGATATTCCGCTCGATATTGTTTATGAAGATGACCAATTGATTGTGCTGAACAAACCGGCAAATATGGTGGTTCATCCAGGTTACGGAAATTACAAGGGAACTTTGGTAAATGCCTTGGTTTATCACTTTGATAATCTTCCACAACGCATTCAGGATTATTTTGGCCGACCAGGGTTGGTTCATCGCTTAGACAAGCATACAACCGGAATTATGGTGGTTGCTAAAACCGAATATGCACTCACGCATTTGGCAAAGCAATTCTATGATCGCACTACAGAACGACGTTATCATGCGTTGGTTTGGGGAGACGTGGAAGAAGACATGCGAATTGAAGGGAATCTTGGTCGTTCACTCAAAAATAGAAAGGTAATGACTGTTTTTCCTGATGGAGATCATGGGAAGCATGCTGTTACACATGTGAAAGTTATAGAACGCTTCGGATTAACAACTTTAGTTGAGTGTAAGTTGGAAACTGGTCGAACTCATCAGATTAGAACACATTTAAAGTGGAAAGGTCACCCACTTTTTCACGATTTAGAGTACGGTGGAGATTCCATCGTAAAAGGAACTACAAGTGCCAATTACAAACAGTTTATTGCCAATTGTTTTGATTTAACTCCTGGTCAGGCTTTACATGCTAAGTCGCTGGGATTCAATCATCCAACAAAGAACGAATGGATGCAGTTTGAGTCGGAATTACCTGATGGTTTTAAGGAATTATTAGGTCGCTGGGAACGCTACAAGACCATTTGATTTCTAACAATTTGATAGTTAACTGTATTTTTTTTCGTTGGTAGGTTTTGCAATTAAAAATTTTAGGTTAATTTCGGCAAGCTTGATTTACCTTCGGATATATTGTAATTAAGTAACTTTTTACAAGGTTTACAGTATAATCCGGAACTTAAACATATTGCTTCACGCTATGAATATTAAGAAAATTATTCTTTTAACCGCGGTAACCGTTACCCTTAATGCGAATGCGCAAAGTAAAAAGGCAATTAAAGATGCTGAACTTACTTACGCAAGTGCAAACTATTGTGAGGCCGCGTCTAAGTGCGCCATTGCATACTCAAAAATTACTAAAAACACTCAGTCTGCGCTTAAGCTGAAAGCTGAATATGCTTTTAGAACTGGTGAGTCGTACAGAATGACGGATGATGCTGTTCAGGCCGCTGAATGGTATGAAAAAGCTGTTTTGTTGAAATACTACGAAAAGCATCCTGAGGTTTACTTGTACTTGGGTGACATGTACCGTATGACGGCTGACTTCAAAAGTGCAGAGAAGAATTATAACTTGTACTTACAGAAAGTTCCGGGTGATGCGAGAGCTGAAATCGGTTTGAAAAACTGTAAAGACAATGCTGAATTTAAGGCGAACAGAACTCGTCATACAATCACTCCTGTGAATGCATTGAACAAGGAAGGATTTGATATGTCGCCAATGTTCGTTGATAAAAAAGATCAGCAACTTGCTTTTGCAACTACAAGTTTCCCGGTAAAAGGTGCAGAACAGGATCCAATTACTTGTGGACCTTACATGGATATTTACGTTGCTGAAATCGCGAAAAACGGAACATTCAACAAAGTTGCTCCAATTGAAGGTGATTCAATCAATACGGAAGATAGCGAAGGTACTTTGTGTATCGACGGAAGAGCAAAAACAATGTTCTTTACACGTTGTCCAAGTGTGAGAAAAGAAAATCTTGGTTGTGATATCTGGATGTCTGAAGCTGGTAGCAAAGGATGGGAGAAACCAATTAAATTGAATTTGAAAAATGGTGTTGACTCTATTTCTGTTGGTCATCCATGTGTTTCTGAAGATGGTAAATTCTTAATCTTCGCTTCTGATGATCCATCTGGATTAGGAGGTCGTGATTTGTGGTACACTGTTTACGATAAAAGAACTTCAACTTGGTCAACTCCTCAGAACATGGGGCCGGAGATCAATACTGCTGGTGATGAGTTATTCCCTTCTTTGGCGAAAAACGGAGATTTGATCTACTCTTCTAACGGAATGCCTGGAATGGGTGGATTAGATTTGTACCGCGCAGCTAAAATTGGAACGGATAACAAATGGGAGAATCCAACAAACTACGGAGCTCCAATCAACTCTGATCACAACGATTATTCAATGGTAGAAATTGACGACCGTTCAGGTTACTTTACTTCTGAGCGTAAAGGTGGTCAAAGTGCTAACAAGCCAGATATCTACAAATATGAATTGCCTCCAAACTTGTTTACGCTTCGTGTGAACGTATTTGATCTTTCAGATCCTAAGCGTGGAACTATGATTGCTGGAGTTAAGGTAATGGTACAAGGAAATAATCCTGCAGATAAATGGGAAGGTCTTACAGCGACTGACGGATCTATTTTCTGGGATAAAAGACCAAATGGAGATCGTTACATTAACGAGAACAGCTCTTACAAGATCATGATCGGTAAAGAGAAGTACTATGAAGATAAAAAAGGTGCTGAGTTTACAACCGTTGGATTGAAGTATGATCAGGATTTCGTAATTGATATGGGATTATACCCAATCAAGCCGATTAAATTACCTGAGGTACGTTACATCGTTGCTACGCACATTTTTGTGAATGACTCTACGATTAACTCTCTGGATTCATTGAACTACGTAATTACCATGTTGGATGAGAATCCGGGATTGGTTATCGAGTTGAGTTCACATACCGATCCACGTGGAGGTGCTATTTACAATCAGGTACTTTCTGAAAATCGTTCTAAAGCATGTTACGAATACCTGGTAAAACAAAAAGGTGTTGATCCTCGTCGTATCGTTCCAGTTGGTCGTGGTGAAAGCCAGCCACGTAAAGTTTACCTGATGGATGGTAAATACTACGAGAGACAACCGGTAGATCCTGTAACGAAGGAACCAAATCCGAATGCAAAAGAGATTTTATTGACGGAAGCTTACATGAATCCGTTTAAGAAAACAGATA
>CAMLET010000428.1 GCA_946479125.1 uncultured Flavobacteriales bacterium | reverse complement strand
GATTTTTCGTTCAGTTTATCCCATGCTTCCTGACCTTCTTCTGGTAATCCAGCTGGAAGTGTAATGGATTTTTTAGCTGCCAATCCTTTCAAATCAGTTTGAGCTGTTGAGTGCGCTTTAACCATCATTTTTCCTAGATCTTTCACATCGTTTGTGGTTCCTTTCTGCTGCGCCAATTCACCCAATTTAATTTCTTCTAAATTGATGGAAGCCGCATCTACCAGAAATTCTGCATCTTTTTCAGATTTTTTCTCGTCAATACGATCTTCATTTTGTTCCTCAGCCATTTCTTTTGTATCTCCTTCATTACCATTGTCACATGATGCAAAAGTGAATATGCTCATACTTGCAAATGCAATGTATGTAATGCGCTTTGTTTGTTTTCTTAGATTTTTCATGATAATTTTTTTATTGTTATTAATATTCCTGACAGCTTGAAATGTGTCATTGGTAGTGAGGTAAATTTGCTTCTGTTTCGAAAAAATCGTGTTATATTTTATTCTTGAAAATTTGCAGTATTCCCAGTTAAGAACTGTAACTGCCTTTATTTATAAAGGAATAGAGGGTTGACAACAATCCTTAATTTTTCACAATTCTAAGATTTATGCAAGTCGACAGAAGAAATCTGTAAGACACACCTTTTGCCTCTGTTATAAATTTGGATAACCCACGTTTCCGGATCTGAAGCTACTGCAGGTTTAATTGAGGTAAGATGCACTCTGGCTGACTTTTTTTAAGATCATTCAGTGAAATCTACTCTCCAAACGAGGTTAAAAAATATATCATGGAAATTAAGACTATACAAGTGATGCGCGGACCAAATTACTGGTCGAATTACAGGAAGAACCTCATTGTTATAAAGTTGGATATTGGTAAGTACGAAGAACTTCCAACAAATAAGATCCCTCAATTTTACGAACGCATTATGAGCGCGTTGCCAACATTACACGAACATCATTGTTCCGAAGGAAGAGAAGGTGGTTTTTGTGAAAGAATGAAAGAAGGAACATGGCTTGGACATGTTGCTGAACACGTAGCATTAGAAATGCAGGTGCTGGCTGGGATGGAATGTGGTTTTGGAAGAACACGTTCAACAGGAGAATATGGCATATACAATATGGTATTCGCTTACTTATCAGAAGAAGCCGGGATCTATGCCGGAAAATCGGCTGTAAGTTTTGTAGAGGCTATTGCAGAAAAGAAATCTTTTAATCTGAAAAAAGTCATCGAAACTCTTAAAGAAATTTGGTTAGATGAAGCGCCAGGACCTAGTACAGCAGCGATTTTAGACGAAGCCAAACGAAGAAATATTCCGGTTACCAGAATGGACGATGATTCACTTTACATGCTCGGTCATGGTAGCAATCAACAGTTATTTCGTGCTACAGTAATGGGAACAACAAGTAATCTAGCTGTAGAGTCAGTGGACTGTAAATGGTTCACCAAGAACACATTGAATCAAGCTGGAATTAATGTTCCGCAGGGCAAGATTATTAGCGATCCGTCTGAGTTAGAAGAAGCGATGAACGAAATTCCTGCTCCTTGGGTTATTAAGCCCCGAGACGGAAATCATGGTCGTGGAATTACAATAAACATCACCAATGAACAAGCAGTATTGAAGGCAGCAAAAGATGCCTGGAAAATTTCAAAGAAAATCATCATCGAACAATATGTCGAAGGTGCTGATTATCGTTTTCTGGTGATCAATTATAAGTTGGTAGCTGTAGCAAAACGAACTCCTGCTTCTGTTATTGGAAACGGAAGAGCAAGCATTCGTGAGTTGATCGAACTGACAAATAAAGATCCGAATCGCGGAGAAGGTCATGAAAAAACACTCACAACCATTAAGATCGATTCTCAGACGAAAAGGTTGTTGAAAGAAAATGGCTGGAGTTTAGATGATATTCTTCCGCATGGTAAAGAAGTGATGCTGAAAAGAACGGCTAATCTTTCTACCGGTGGAACTTCAACCGATGTTACAGATCTTGTTCATCCTTACAACATTTTCATGGCAGAACGTATTGCGCGAATCTTTCAATTGGATGTTTGCGGAATCGATATTATGGCGAAAGACGTTGCACAGCCCATTCAGAAAAATAATGGTGGAGTAATAGAAGTGAATGCCGGACCAGGTTTTAGAATGCATACACATCCTTCAAATGGAACTCCGAGAAATGTTGCTGAGCCGGTAATTGATATGTTGTTTCCAGATTCTTCTAATGGACGAATTCCAATTGTTGCAGTAACGGGAACCAATGGAAAAACCACAACAACAAGACTGATCGCACATATGGCTGGTAAATGCGGAAAGAACGTTGGATTTACCACAACCGAAGGAATTTACATAAACGACCAAATTATTAAAGAAGGCGATTGCAGTGGACCAGCAAGTGCAAAAGCAATTCTAACTGATCCAATGGTGGACTTTGCTGTTCTCGAATGCGCACGTGGTGGAATTTTGAGAAACGGATTGGCCTTTGATCAATGTGATATCAGTATTGTGACCAACGTGAGTGAAGATCACCTCGGGCTGAATGGTATTCATACACTCGAAGACTATGCAAAAGTGAAAGAGGTGGTTGCCAGAAGCACAATGGAAAGCGGTCATGCCATCTTGAATGCTGATGATGATTTGGTTTATAAAATGCGTGAATCTGTAACCGGAAATGTGGTTTTATTCAGCCTGTCTGAAACCAATGAACGAGTGATTGAGCATTGTAAAAACGGTGGAACGGCTGTTTATGTTGAAGATGGATTTTTTGTAGTAAAGAACGGAAAAACCGAAACACGAATTCTGGCAGTAAATAAAGTTCCTGTTACACTTGGTGGAAAGGCAGAATTCATGGTAGCTAACGTGCTGCCAGCAATTGCCGCTGGTATTGTATCTGGATTTAAAGTAGAAGCAATCCGATGTGCACTAGCTTCCTTTATTCCGTCACCAGAAATGACACCAGGAAGAATGAATCTTTTCGAATTTGCTCATTGCAGTTTGATGCTCGATTATGCACACAATGCTTCGGGTTTCAGCGGAATACAGAAGTTCATGGAAAAAGTGGATGCACCTACTAAGATTGGTATCATCGGAGCAACGGGTGATAGACGAGATGAAGATATCCGTAATCTGGGAAGGTATTCAGCCGAGATCTTTGACGAGATCATTATTCGACATGATAAAGACAACAGAGGAAGGTCGAAAGACGAATTAACCAAATTGCTGAAAGAAGGAATTTATTCTGTTCATCCGGTAACACCTGTAATGGTCATCTCAGATGAAGCAATGGCGATTGAAACCGCTGTAAAAAACGCGAGTTTGGGTTCATTCATATTTGTTTGCGCGGATC
>CAMLET010000427.1 GCA_946479125.1 uncultured Flavobacteriales bacterium | reverse complement strand
AAAATTATCATCATCAAAACTTTCAATTCCATATATTGAAAAAACATTGTTCGCATATGCCGATTTCATTCCACTCTTCATGTTCAGAGTGAAGAATCCTAAATTGGAACCAAGATAATATGAGCCTTTCTTTTTGTTCAGATCATTAATTCATACCGTTTTAAGTCCCAAAGGAATTTGGTGGATTTTTTTTCCTTCTTTAGCATATAATTTTCCAGAAAATGTTCCGACATACAATTGATTTTCAATCTTCTTGAGCATCGAAATCCGTTCGTCTTTCCGAATGACCTCAGAATAGGATTCTTGCTTGATATCAGGACAGTGAAAGATACCAAATCCAATAGTGGTTGCCCAAAGCCCCCCGTGACTGTCAAAAATAACATCTGACACTACAAGATTTTCAAGGTAAACGTTAATGCAATTCAGCTTTTCGTCGAATTCTCGTAATCCATTATGTGTACCAACCCAGATATGTCCATTCTCAGCAATATCAAATGCAATGACCTCTGCTCCAACATCAATTTCTTTTCCTTTTCTTCCTAACCGTTTTGTGAACAAATTGGTTGAGTATCCACCGTACCATGCGTTATCGGTCACCATAAAATTTGCTCTTCCGCGCGCATGTACATTTTCTTTGATCTCTTTAAAAAATGAAGGGCTAAACTTTACATCGGATAAAACATCTATTCTATTAAAAAAATTTAAACTTAAATGAGACGAGCTTTTAGATTTATCCGAAATTTTCACTACAAAAGTTTCCTTTTTTCGCGGTTTCTGGGGTTTATCTCTTGGTAAATTCGGGGTAAAATACTCGTTTCGTTTAATCGAGTAACTTTCAAAAAAAGTAGAGATCCAAAGAGTACCGTTCCTATCCAAATACATATTGGAAATCAGTAAACCCGTTTTTTTGAAAAATTTTTGAATATGGTTGAGTCTTGCTGATTTTACCTGATAAGCACGATCATGAAACACGCGGTATATATTTCCTTTGGAATTGGCAAAATAGATATTTCCGCCAGATGACTCCGTAATAGCATACACCGCACTGTTGTCAACTGACAGATTTTTACAAACTGGAATAAACTCAGTGCCATTATACTTCACGATCCCGTATTCTGTAAAAAACCACACGTAACCCTGTTTATCTTCAAAAACATGATAAACTTCAGAAGCCGGTAACCCGCTTTTCACACCAATATTCTCAAAAGTCAGTCGCTGTGAGTAACCAACTAGACTACCCCATACTATTATGAAAAAGAAAAACAGATTCTTCATATTAATAGTTTTCGTTGAGTTGGTCAAGCATATCTTTAGGTAAAATAATATTGACCCTCGTTCCAGAAGCTTCTCCATCTTCAAACAAGTCAATAATTTCTACTTTTCCGCCAGTTGTTTGATACAATTGGTTCATGCTTTCAATTCGGCTGGCGATTAGATTCGTTCCACGTGACTGTCTTTCCTCATTTATCTTTTTCTGAAAACTTCTACCAACACCATTATCAATGATAGACAATATCATATCGGTTCCTTCACAAAACACTTTCAGTTTCAGAGTGGCCATGGAATGATCTTTAAGCGGCAACAGACCATGCCAAATTGCATTCTCTACAAAAGGCTGGGTAACTAATGTAGGAATCATGGTTTCTTCAAGATCTACCTCTTGATCAGTCTCAATTTCAAATCTGAATTTATTGCTGAAACGAAGCTGCTCTAATTCAACATAAAGCTCAATTAAAGTCAATTCGCTTTTTAAAGACGCATATGATTTATTTGAATAGTCAAGTAATGTTCGAAGAAGTAAACTAAACTTAGCCAAATAGAGATTAGCGCTGTCAACATCATTCTGAAGAATCAGATTTTGGATTGCCACCAATGAATTGGACATGAAATGCGGATTGATCTGCGATTTCAATGCTGTTAATCGGTACTCCACCAGCTGACGCTCGATTTCTTCACGTGCCGCACGTATCTTATTTCTTCTGCGAACTACCAGAAAGAAAACGAATAGCATTGATCCTGTAAACAACAAAACAATAAAGCCCCAAAAGATCCAGGTTTCCCAAAATGCAGGTTCAATAATGATTCTTTTCGTCAATAATGGTTTTCCGGTATTTTTAGAATGGACATCGGGATATATCTTTAGTACATAATCTCCATGACTAAGATTTTGAAGTCGTAACTCGGCTCCGATTACAGTACCATTCTGACTTTCAGGCCCAGAAAACTCATAATAAAACGACCTATTCTTTTGGAAAAAGTCTAAATCATCAAACTCAAAATACAAGGAATTTTGGTCACTACGCAACCTTAAAGATTTACCCAAAGCAATTGGTCCATTCTTCGTTTTAATCGATTTGATGTAAAATCTCCTAACGCCTGCTGCTTCCAGCTTATCAATGGGAATGGATTCAAGCCCTTTACTAGTCCCTAAAAACAATTTATTCCCGTATTCACCAATTGCGGTTAACTCATCGTTCATCAATACCTTCCACTTCTGTTTGATATTCATTTCAGAGCGTTTTGCGTAATATGATGTTTTGTTCGAAACCAATACTACGTATCCTGACTCCAAAAAGATCAGGTCCCTTACCAACAATGTAGGTAAATTCGGATAATGAGTAATCTTCTGTTCTTTATTGAGATAGTAAAGTCCATTTTCACGTGAACAAAACCAAACATCACCATTTCCGTCCAAAACGGCTTTGTACATATCAATTCCGTAAAGTGATCTCAATGATTTGGGATAACTTACACTTGTCGCTTTCAGGGATATAGGTCCGAGAGCAGACATTGATAAGATATTTCCATCTCGTTGAGAAACGGCTCCCCGTGAACGTCCCTTAGTGAAAAATGCCTCGAATTTACACCGCTCCACATCGTAAAGTCCTGCTACATTCCCTGAAACGATTATAATATGGGAATCGTCATACGGCGTTAATCCATTCACCGTATAAATAAAGTCAAATTGCAGTGTCCGCTTAAACTGAAGTGATTCATCAGAAACATACAGACCTATATTTGTTGCTAAATAAAATTTCTTTTTGAAATGAATGATTTCGTTTATAACTACGATATCTGCCGGCAGTATGATTTCGCGTGTTTTACCTTCCCTATTCTGAACAAACAACTTTCCATTCTTGGTTCCAATATAAAGTTTTCTATCAATGGTTTTGAGCATTGAGATTCGTTCATTTTTTCCAATCACGTTGGAATAGATATCTCTATTAATGTTTGAACAATGATAAACTCCATTACCAATAGTTGAAACCCACATTCCATTCTGATCATCAAAGACAATATTAGATACTACCCAATTTTCGAAGTATTGATTAACCAGATTCAGTTT
>CAMLET010000426.1 GCA_946479125.1 uncultured Flavobacteriales bacterium | reverse complement strand
ATGAGTTTTACCTGGCTTACGTGGTAAATGATACGGATGTGTACATGAGCATGTTTGATGCAGCCACAGAGCAATTCACTGGTTACGATTATACTCCTATGTTGAATAGTGGTGGAACTGACCTTTCTTCTGCTTCGCTGGAATTGTATTTAGGAAACTCTGACATTTGGGTAGGTGTAAGCGGAGCTGTGAACAGATTGGTCAAAGCGTCTCTTTCGAACCTTTCATCTCCAGCGTATTATAACGTGAACGGAACGAATGACGGTTATTTCAGATTGAACAGTGCACCTTTGATCAATGGATTCTATTATTTGACAGGAGATGGGCAGTCAGATCCGTTTGTTACGGTTCAAAATTCCACCAATTATGAAGGATACGAACAAGTACTTTCTGATGTGGATGTCAATATCAATACTACTGCAGCAACAGCCAATACATTTTATACTTGGCAAACAGACCACGAGTCGTTAGAACATTCCGCATATGCTTTCTTGGTTTCTCCATTCAGTACTATCGGTGCTGGTTCAACTTACGATAAATTCTATGTATATCGTAAGGATAACGGAACCAACATTTGGGATTCTATTGGACCAAAAATCGAATTTGGGATTTATGATACCTATCCGAATAGCTTGAGATTGAGTCTTGAGAATTCCAATCAGCAGCACATTTTAGTAAATTATGGTGCAGTTGATGGAGAATATTTTTTCAAGGTCTTAAATAATAAACCTTCTGTTATTCCAGCCTCGCAAACAGTGAGTTCAAGTATGTGTGGTGGACATAATAACTTGATTTATCCGCAATTGGAAATTGAAGATGCGGATATGGATCACATTCGTATTCTTTCGGTTACTTCCGGAAATGGTTATGTACAAAATGCATATGCTGTTCCAATTGGAGAAGACAATTCTTCATCGCCGGGAATAAGCAAGTTTGCTATCTACGGTTTCGTACAAACGCAGGGTAACACACAAATTACCGTTACTTACACAGATGGTTGGAATGTTTTTAATGAAGTGTTGAATTCGATAACGATAGTTGGAACAGCACCAAGCATCACTTTTGATTCTGCACTTTCACATTTATGTGACAATGAAACGAATATCAGTTTACCTGAATATGTAAATTATTATGACAACGGAACTTTCCGTATCAATGGTGAGATTATTCCCAACGGATTGATCAATGGTGTTGAATTAAGTGCGACTCAACCTTCAGGATCATTCACTTACGATGCGAATGTTGATGGATGTATTGTTTCAACCGGAGCCTCTTATAACTTCGTACAGGCTGGAACGGCAACGGTGAATGCTATCCCTGCAACTTGTGGCGCAACCGATGGTGCTGCTACTGTGGTTTATACAAACGGAACTTCTTCGAACATTACAGTGGAATGGTCAACTGGAGAAAATACGGCAACCATTACTAATTTGTCTCCAGGAGCTTATTACTATCATGTTACAGACGAGTATGGATGTCATGTTACCGGTTTTGGTGGTGTTGAAACTGCTGCTATCACTGTAACGGAATCAATCACAAATGTTTCTTGTTATGGCGATAACGATGGTGCCATCGGAATTACTGTAGCTGGTCCAACGAATTATTCTGTTATCTGGTCGAATGGATATTCTACACCTACTATTTCGAACTTGACGGCTGGACAGTACTGGGTGACAGTGCAAGATCAGGCGAATGGATGTCAGGTAACTTACAATTATGAAGTTACTCAACCTGCAAAAATAAGTGCTTTCTTCAGTGAAGATGAACCAACTTGTGGAGCTTCAGATGGTAGTATTTATGGTATTTATTCTGGTGGTTCAGGGTCATACACTTACGAATGGCTTGGAACACCTCAGATAACTGCCGATCTTTACAACGTAGGTTACGGAAATTATGAAGTTGCGGTTCACGATCTGAATGGCTGTATAGACACATTTAATTATGACCTGAATGAAGAACAAGCGTTGAGTATTTCAGAAATCATTTATCCAACATCTTGTATTTACAATACTGGAGCAATTCAGTTGTCATTCACTGCAGATCCTGATGGTGGTACTTTAAGTCCAACAGCTATTGAATGGAGCAACGGATCAACAGATGCAATTAACGGAAGCTTAGCTTCCGGAATGTACTCTGTTGTAGTTACAAATACGGAAACAACACTTCCTTTTGGCGAATGTCATTCCATTAAGAGCTTTTTCGTTCCTATAAAAGCACCAACGATTCAGCCAATTTGTATAGTTACGGTTGATTCTTTGACTACAACGAACTTGGTTATCTGGGAACGTACCGAGAATTACGGAATTCACCATTACAACATTTACCGTGAGAATACAGAGGCAGGAGCCTTCAGTTTAATCGATACTGTAAATTATGCAACCGAATCTATTTTCAATGATGTAGTTGCTTCACCAATGGACAGATCGTGGAGATATAGAATTTCGCAAGTGAATGACTGTGGAGTTGAAAGCCCGCTTTCATTGCCGCATAAAACATTACACTTAAACGCAATTGAAACAGTTAGTCCCGGAACTTATGATGTACTTTGGGATGACTACGAAGGTTATATCGACGCATCTGAATACCGAATTGTGAGAATCTCGGATCAGAACGGTTGGGAATTATTGCCAACAGTAATTCCGGTTGGAACATCGAGTTATACCGATACACCACCAGCTGGGTTAACTGGAATTGACTACCTCGTTAAGATGATCACACAAACAGGTTGTACAGCTGAAAAGATCCAGGATTTCAATACAACACGTTCAAATAAAGAGAAAGGTAATTTCATTGTTGGACAAGGAACTGGAGATAGCAACAACGAATTGAGCGAAAACAGCTTTAGCTTTAGTCTTTACCCTAATCCGTTCTCTAATTCTATAGAGATTGAAATCAGTGAAGCAGGTGTGGGACAACAGTTGTTTGTTTACAATCCGAATGGTCAGCTTTTGAAAACGATTCAGATTAACGACGTACACCAAACGATAGATTTATCAGCGCTTTCACAAGGGTTGTACTATATTAAGATAGATGGAAGTCCAAATAACTTTACCATCGTGAAGAACTAAAACGAAAGGGTCGAAGGTAATTCGACCCTTTTCTTTTGCCCGGATTTTTTATGGCACTTACTCCCGAATGTTCGGGACCATTCTAGCGAGACCGGTAGGCTCGCTTCAATCTGTGCATCTGAGGCAAGCATAAAGAAGACCAGCTAGTTGGTCTTAAATGTCTTTTCCATGTAATCAAACCGTTTAATTGCTCAATTAAGCCTACCAATAATCAATTTGGTTCGACAGTTTGAATCTTTATTCCATATCTTTGCCCAAATTCTAACGTAATGAGAAAACGTATACTTG
>CAMLET010000425.1 GCA_946479125.1 uncultured Flavobacteriales bacterium | reverse complement strand
ATAAAACATCATTTATTTTGTATAGTCTATATTTTTCGCTTTTCTGAATGAGAAAATAACCGAAATAACGAAATATCGGATACAAAGGGTTTAGGGGTTTGTAACTTTATAGAAAGCGGACCGGATGAGGACGAGGTTACCGAAGTTACGAACTTCAACAAAACCATCCAAAAAGCTCAGATTGGTTTGCTTTCCATGTTCTATGATCAACCAGCCATTTTCATTCAGCAGCTTTCTATCCATGATCTTGTTTGTCAAATCGGCGTGGAATGTCATAGCATACGGTGGATCAGCAAAAATGATGTCGTAGGTTTCTCTCGTTTTTTCAACGAAAGCCCGAACTTCATGTCTAACAATTTTCCATTCGTCTCCAATTTCCAATTCCCTATGTAATTTGGACATAAATGATGTACAAACAGGCGCCATATCAACAGAAGTAACATCACCAGCTTCTCTTGAAAGAAATTCCAATGAAATGTTTCCAGTTCCGGCGCACAAGTCAAGAATGTTCAAATTCAGAAGATCAATTCTGTTTTCAATCACGTTGAAAATTCCTTCTTTGGCAAAATCGGTTGTTGGTCTGCTTGGAAAAGATTTTGGCGGACTAAATCTTCGGGCCTTGTATATTCCTCTAACTATACGCATAGCAATTGAAATTGTAAATGACTATCAGTTGCAACTTGCCATTTGTGTTTGTGAAGTGATTCTATTTTTGATTTTCTATCCGTCAAACCGGTTAAATGTTCTTTGGCTTTTGTGGTATGTGCGTAGAAACTAAGTGTTGTTTCCTTCAATTCCATTCGTTCCAGTGCATTCATTATATGAAAAAGAACATCGTCTGAATGTTCAACCAAGCTTGCAATATGCCACTTCAACGAACCTGCTTCAACGTATGAAAGTAAAGCGTAATCGTCATGAATAATGGTAGTGATCTGTTTTAATCCACCACTCATTTGCTCTAATTTTCTCAATAAAACCGAACGTTCGTGTGTAATGATAACGCTTGGGAATTTGGGAATCAAGACACTTTTGATCCACGATGGAATGGTGAAAACACCAACGCAATTGAAATAATTGAAACGTGCATAATCGGTTTCCGAAGAAGCGACCTTATCTGTTGTTGAAAATTGTAAAAATTTTGTTGCTTCTGAAACGCTGAACAAAGATGCCGGAACCAATGTGAAATTGGTTTGTGCAACAGAACAGGTAACATTATCGAAAGCACTTAAACTGCCGTAATGTTGCAAGAAATTATTCATCGTTTCTTTATATGCAACCTCGTTCATGGAAGAGAACGCTACAAAATGTTCGTTCTGTAAATTTCCGTTTTGCCAAACAGCACCTCGAATTCCCTTAAAGTAGATTTCTACAAATAAATGCACACGCTTTTTTTACAAATGTAGTCATTAGAACGGTGACGAGAGTTATGAGTTACGAGTTATAAATGATTTGAATAACTAGTAACTCAGCACTCCTAACTCGTAATTCATTAAATTCGTGATGGAATGGAGCAGGAACGCATATTGGAAAGTACGATTGTAGAAATTCTACAGCATCAACCCACTGATGATCAGGCTGTATTGATTTCGAAATTGGCTTCATTTACGTTTAGTGACGAAAAATATCCTGCATTTGTATTGAAAGGTTATGCCGGAACTGGAAAAACAACGGTTATCGGAGCTTATATCAAAGCGCTTCAATCAGTAAAGAAGTTTTCTGTTCTCATGGCTCCAACCGGGCGAGCGGCAAAAGTACTTTCTACCAAATCGAATAAAAACGCTACAACTATTCATGGACGGATTTATTTCGCTGGTGCGGATGAAGAAGGAGTTGTAAAAATGACCTTGGCTCCAAACAAGATAAAGAATACGGTTTTTATAGTCGATGAAGCTTCTATGATTGCGGATTACGCTTTGCAAAATGACGGTTCCATTTCCAGAAACTTGCTGAGCGATCTGTTGAATTACTGTTTCATGGGTGAGAACAACAGATTGATCTTCATCGGAGATCTTGCTCAGCTTCCACCAGTTGGTTCAGATGAAAGTCCGGCGTTGCAGTTGTCTTATTTCGAGCACCATTATTCGAAACTTTCGCTTGATGAAATCAACCTTCGACAAGTAGTTCGTCAGCAAGAACAAAGTGGAATTTTATTCAACGCAACTTTGATTCGGGAAGCGCAGACAACGGAACAAATGCCGAAACTTCAGTTCAAGCAATTCAAAGATGTGATAGATCTTCAGGGCGATGAATTGTTGGCGGAAATCGAATCGTGCTACGATAATTATGGTTCTGATGAGGTGATGATCGTTACGCGCTCAAACAAAAGAGCTGTGTTGTATAATCAAAATATTCGCAATAGAATTCTGTACATGGAAGAAGAACTGTGTGGCGGAGAATTGTTGATGGTAGTGAAGAACAACTATTTCTGGATCGATCCAACAAGTGATGCAGGTTTCATTGCAAATGGAGAATTGGTTCGCATTCATCGTTTGAAAAGAATAGAAGAACTGTACGGAGTTCGTTTTGCCACAATAGAAGTTTCGCTGATAGATTATCCTTCAATGGACAGATTTGAAGTACTGGCTTTTATGGATTGTTTGGCAAGTGAAACTCCGAATTTGGATAGAACGTTTATGAAAGAGCTGTTTTTTGAGATCGAAAAGGATTTCTATCACATCAAAAACAAGAAAAAGCGCTACAAAGAAGTGATGCAGTCACCTTATTTTAATGCCTTACAAATCAAATATGCATACGCCGTAACTTGCCATAAAGCGCAGGGTGGACAGTGGTCGGCTGTTTTTGTTGATCACGGTTTTGTCGACGAAGAACAACAGGATCTGGCTTTTCTACGCTGGTTATATACCGCAACTACACGTGCAACAGACAAGTTGTACTTTGTGGGATTGATGGAGGAGTTGAAGTAGTTACTAAGTACGAGTTACTAATTACCAATTGAAAAACTCTGATTATCCCTCTTTTTCAAGCAAATGCTTCCTTGGCAACATTGCTCAATTTGTATTTAGCCATTCAGCAACTTTTTAGATTGCTTAAGGATTTCAGCTTTAGAATCAGTTGTAAATCCAGATTTTTCAGCCCGGTCTAACTTTAGTCGAATTAAGTCAATTTGCTGTTGCTGATTCCTTGCCTGACGAATTAAATCATTAACCAATTCACTCTTACTTGAATACTCTTTATTGTCAATTTGACTTTTAAGCCATTCATCATTTGGCTCAGTAAACGAAATACTTTGTCTTCTCATAATGCTTGTATTGTGGTGTAAACATCCACCAATATCTCACCATTTGAAAGTTTGTTTTGAGTGTTTTTGGAAGCAATTCACGGTTTGCTGATGAAGAACAGCAG
>CAMLET010000424.1 GCA_946479125.1 uncultured Flavobacteriales bacterium | reverse complement strand
AGAGATAATTTCGAACTAGAATCACTCGTCACCAACAGCGAGAGAAAAACAATTCCTTCTTTAGTTGTTGAGCTACTCTCCAGGGCTTTCTTGTACGGACCATCACTCATATACCTTGTTGCACAAGCGGAAATAGTGAATATTAGAAAGAAAGCACAAGTAAACTTCATGTTTCGAAAGTAAAGATTATGAACGAATTCATTCCTACTGATTAATCAATACAATTGTATTCTTAAACATGAGAGGCACTTGAAGTACCATTTTTGTCTCGAAAACATACGCTTTAATTTAAGAATCTGAAATACTTTTAGGTCGTGAAACAGTTTATCGGATTCTTACTTTTTGCTTTTCTGGCAAAACCTGCTGCAGGTCAAATCTACAAAGATTCAACGCAGACCATTGATGCGCGTGTAAACGATCTGCTTGGCAGAATGACGCAGGAAGAAAAGTTCTGGCAAGTATTCATGATTCCGGCTGATGTGGATTCGAGCAACTGGAATCAATTACAGCACGGTATTTTCGGAATACAGTTGAGTGCTAGCTCGAAAGGTGATGCTGGTGGTCAAATGCTCAACTACAACACAACCGACAACGCCGTTTCATTCGCAAAAAAGGTAAATGAAGTTCAGCGTCAATTTGTAATCCATACGCGACTTGGCATTCCAATTATTCCTTTTGATGAAGCGCTTCATGGTTTGGTTCGAAGTGATGCCACTTGTTTTCCTCAAAGTATTGCCATGGCGGCTACATTTGATACGGCTTTGGTTCGAAGAGCGACAGAGCATATTGCACAAGAATCAAGAGTTCGTGGAATTCGACAAATACTTTCACCCGTTGTAAACTTGGCGACAGACGTCCGTTGGGGAAGAACAGAAGAAACTTATGGCGAGGATCCGTTTTTATCTGCCCAAATGGGATTGGCCTTTGTACGCTCATTCGAAAGAAATGGAATTGTGGCTACTCCAAAACATTTTGTAGCGAATGTTGGCGATGGCGGAAGAGACAGTTATCCGATCCATTTAAGTGAACGTTATTTATATCAAAGCCATTTTATTCCGTTCATTACAGCAATTCAGGAAGGTGGTGCACGCTCAATCATGACCGCTTACAATTCATTAAACGGCGTAGCTTGTTCTTCCAATTCATGGTTATTGAACGAGCAATTGAAAGCAAAATGGGGATTTACAGGTTTTGTGATCTCAGATGCAAATGCAGTTGGCGGAGAATTGGTATTGCATAAAACAGCCAAAGATTATGCAGAAAGCGGCGCTCATGCAATCAATGGCGGATTGGATGTCATCTTTCAAACGGATGTAAATCATTATAAACTCTTCTATCCTGCTTTCACCAATAATTCCATCAATCAACAGCGTTTAGATGATGCCGTGAAAAGAGTTCTTCGTGCAAAATTTGAACTGGGGTTGTTTGAAAATCCTTACATCTCAGAAAGCATCAACGAAGAAAAGCTGCATACAGATGGAAAAGCTTTAGCCAGAAAAGTTGCTCAGGAATCGTTTGTGCTGTTGAAGAATGAAAATCAAATACTTCCTCTTCTCGGAAACGCTAAGACAATTGCCGTAATTGGAATTGATGCAACAGAAGCACGACTCGGTGGATACTCAGGACCTGGATATCAGAAAATCAGTATTCTTGAAGGAATTAAGGAACAAGCCGGAAATGCTGCGATTATCTATGCTGAAGGTGTTGATAGACAAGTTTCAGAACACAAAGTAGTCACAGCTCAGTTCAAAGCTGAATATTTCGACAACCTGGAATTGACCGGGAATCCAGTTTTAACGCATATGGAGGAAAAAGTTGACGGGCACTGGACACTTTTTGCACCGAACGATAAATTGAAAGTGGATCACTTCAGCATTCGTTGGTTGGGAGAAATAACAGCTCCTGCTTCAGGTGAATTTGAAATTGGTTTGGAAGGAAATGATGGATTTCGATTGTATATCAATGATGAAGTGGTTATCAATCGTTGGTCGAAACAAAGTTTCAGAAAGGAATTGATAAAATACAATTTCAAAAAAGGAAAGAAATACAAGATCAAAGTGGAGTTTTTCGAGTCTCAGGGCGAAGGAAAGATTCAGCTAGTATCAAATTTTTCTGTGAAAAGCAATTTGAATCTTAAACTTTCGGAGGCCTTAAAAACAGCAAAAAAAGCAGATATTGCTGTTGTAGTAGTTGGAATCGAAGAAGGAGAATTCAGAGATCGAGCGTCTTTGAAACTTCCCGGAAAACAAGAAGAAATGATCAAAGCAATTACTGCTGCCGGAAAGCCAGTTGTTGTTTTAATTGTTGGCGGAAGTGCCGTGAACATGAATGCATGGGTAAATCATGTTGACGCCATCGGAATGTTATGGTATCCTGGCGAAGAAGGCGGAAGAGCCGTTGCAGATGTTTTGTTTGGAAAAGTGAATCCTGCTGGTCGATTGCCAATTACTTTCCCGTTGGACGAAGCGCAACTTCCGTTGGTTTACAATCACGAACCAACAGGACGTGGAAACGATTACAACAACTTGAGCGGTCAACCTTTATTCCCGTTTGGATTTGGATTGAGTTATACTACCTTTTCTTATTCAGATATCAAATTAGACAAGAACACAATTGGAGCTTCAGAATCTACAGTTGTAAAGTTGAAAGTAAAAAACACCGGAACAGTGGATGGCGACGAAGTTGTTCAATTGTATATTCAAGATGAATTAAGCTCAGTTGTTCGACCAATTCTAGAATTGAAAGCTTTCCAACGAATTCATTTGAAAACAGGTGAAGAACAGGAAATTGAATTCAAGATCACCCCGGAAATGTTGGCTCAATACGATTTGGAACTGAACTCATTCGTAGAACCCGGAGCGTTCAGAATTATGATTGGAGGATCAAGTAAAGACTTACGACTGAAAGTTGGACTGGAAGTCAAATAATCATCATTCGTAATCTTTCGCAATGTCCATTACCCAACCTTTCTTTTCGTAATCAGAAAGGAGCTTCTTCATTTTTGAAGTATCGCTTGCCAAAAGTGCTTGTTTAAACGGCTTTGTTCTCTTCCATGTTTCAGAATTTGGGTGTTTCTGTTGGAGCAAGGTGTAGGCATCATTGAAATAATCCTCTATAACGATCGTATTCTCCTCATTAGGCCAATAAACCGGTGTATTGTTCATTCCAATCAAAAAGAAAGTGAACAAATACTTTCGGTTATGTTGTACACGTTCTTTCATGATAAATTCAGGATTTTTCTTCTCGAAATTCTCATACCACACCAAACGTTCAACATACTCTTCCTCATCAATGGTTATCCCGCCATCTTCGCTGAAACCTGTTTCATTTTCATGATCGAGTTCCTTCAGAAACGTTCGCATTTC
>CAMLET010000423.1 GCA_946479125.1 uncultured Flavobacteriales bacterium | reverse complement strand
TCATGAGCAGTAAATACAACATAGTTTTCGTTCGTGCTGTATCCACCACCACCGATTGCATTGTCATGCGGTTCCATATTCAATGTATCTGAATATGAATCTGTATTCATGGCATGGTACATTGTTGTTTGTGTTAAAGTTGGCGTAGTAAATGTATTTCCTGTTCCAACCAAAATTCCGTTATCATCATACCATGTAACAGTTCCTGAAGCATTAGCTGTCAAAGTCAATTCTCCACTCACACAAACTGTATCACCTGTCAAAACAGGAGGATCAGTTACAATTTGATTTACAACAAACGGTTCAGAAGTATTTGTTCCACAGTAATTTGTTACTTGACATGTATAACTCCCAGCTTGATTTACAGTGATTGATTGCGTTTGCTCTCCATTCGACCAAAGGAAGCTGGAACCACCTGTTGCAGTTAACGTGATATCAGTTGCCTCACACAAGTTATGCGAGTTGTCTGATGTAATTGTTGGTATTTGCGCTGTTCCTGCTGGAAGCTGCATAGTTAAAGTAACCGGAACTGCAGTGAAGTTGTTATCATCATTCTCTTCAATGAAGTTGTTGTTTTTATCTACTTCAAGAACGATGTAGTAATTCCCGTTACATGTATTCGATGGAATATTGATCCACATTCCGTCTAAATGTTTTCCGTAAACGTCTGTCCAACCAGAAGAGATTCCTTGTTCAACCACAGAACAGTTGTAATTTCCACCACCTAAGTTCCAGTTTGGAAAATTCACGTTGTAAAGAACGTTTCCGCCCATGTAAACCGTATTATCATCTCTACAGTGTCCGTCATAAGTACTTCCTGAAGATCCACATTGACCGTAATCCATCAAGCAAAATCCGATCTTAGCTCCAGTACCTACCACTGGCCAGTTGAGCGGATTTGGATCAGCAGTTGGAATACGTAACGTCATTACCGCCCAATCATCCACGTGATTGTGTCCGTGTGCAGGGTGATAAGTCATACTTCCAACGTATTGATCAACGTAACTCATCGCATTTCCATTTTTGTTGTAAATACGCTGAATAATCAACTGTTTTGGATTTGGAGCACCATTTGGACAAGCAAAAGCACCATTTGGCGGAGCATTGAAAACCGTATCGTTTCCACAAAGGAAAGTACGTGTTCCGTTAGCTGTTTCACCACGAACAGTAAATGATCCGTGACCAATGTTTGGTGTTGAACCAGAAACTCTCAAACGACCATCATCCGGACCTTGACCAGAATAATTTGTACCTGCACCCGATTGCGGGTATTCGATGTAACCGTTGTTTGAAATTCCTTTCCACGATGCCGTGATATCGGGAAGTAGTAAACAATTTGAAGAACCATCTTCACAAACACAGGATGTTGCATTTGTTGTAGTACACTGAGCATTCAAAGAATAACTCGAGACTGTCAGTGCTAATAGTAGTAGCAGTTTTCTCATAAGTTTCGCAGTTTATCTTTCTAATCTAGAAAATATACTGTGAAAAACGAATTAAATTACCTCAATTGTTCAATTCATCACAAAATATGTGACTTATTCATCTTTTTAACACACTTTATTTCGAAGGAATGTGAAACGCATAATAGACATGAGAATCCACAGGGATTCCATAAATAATACCAGACGAAAACTCACATGTCTCAAGGAATTCTAATATTTTCCGTTTATTGGTTGTTTTTATTTTTTCGAAATCTTCGTTGAATTCAATATTTCGTATTTTGCCCTTGTCATCAATTTCAAACTGAACTTCTGCATAATCAGAATCCATTTTTTCCACCTGCTTTAGATCCCAACCATAGTAAAGCAAAAAATCTTTTCCCAAGTCAAATTCACTTTTCAGATATTTAGGATAAATCAATTGAGATACCTCTTTTTCGTTTGGA
The DNA here is from genome assembly GCA_946479125.1 of uncultured Flavobacteriales bacterium. The sequence goes on along the minus strand of CAMLET010000423.1, from coordinate 1,480 downwards.
GTATTCTCTGGATTGTTTGGTTCAAAAACGTAAGATGGCACCACCAAATCATACCCTTCCAGAATATCCATGGATAACACAGTAGCATCTAATTCGGAAACAGTTGTTGCTTTATATGTCACTTTCCCAAACTCAGACTGCATTACGTATTCCAGGGCAATATTTTTTAGACACAAAGGTGTTTCAGGAATGATCACACCGCAAGAAAGCTTGTCACTTAACCAAACTTGCTGATAAGCAGGTTTTTCAAATTTCATTTCCTTTAATAAACATTCAAATCCAAGTATGTTTTGACTTTTATGGTATTTCATAAAGACCGTGTCACGTGTTTCAGAACCTTCTGTATCATACATGTCATTCAGCGACATCTCCTGAAGTGTTGTACAGCGAACGGTACTGTCTTCAAAATAATTTCGGATAAAATAAAGGACTATTCCTTCTTTTTTATCAATGATTCTGATTTGACCAGCATTTCCTTTTTGGATATTGAGACGAACATAACGTTCATTATAATCTACAACAAAATGCCAGGGTTGATCAGGCCTGGAAAAAATAGAGTCAGGATCATCAATGGAGATATCATATTCAATGTGCCTAACTGCGCTTTTTTGGCCAAATACAGGTACAGATAAAATCGATAAGAAAAGGGCTAAGAATGGTTTCATAATAAACTATATACTAACACAATAATAACAAAAAAGTCGATTCTATTTGGGAACCGACTTTCAAATTAAAGCTATCGTTGTTACGACATAAATACGAGAATATAAGAAACAACCAGTAACGCCAACAAATGATAAGACGTATTGATCAAAAACAAACGCCATGATTTCATTTCCCAGGAAATGGTATTTAAATCTACGGGAACGAAGAAACCTAGCCACGTGAAGATTGCAGACATGGTTGCCATTAAAATTGGCGTCATATCAGCTGGAACGGTATGTCCCCAAGTAGCTGGATTCCAAACAGCGATATTGTGTGCCAATACCCAAGCCATTAAGAAGTTTCCGAAAATATTGATCAAAAGTGACTTCACAAAGAAGGAAGTAGATGGTCTTTGGTCGAGGTTATGCCCCATTTCCTTTGCCCAAATTTTTCCAAATAAAGGTGTGTACCAAATAAATCCGAGTACAAAATTGGCCGCAACTGCTATTCCAACAGCAAGAAAATTAATGTCAATTTCTGGTTTCATAATGTGTGTTTTGTGTTTGACACATCAAACGAAAATAGGTTGAGAAGGTTTCACAAGTTATTTCAGCAACACTCTGAACGCTAACCAATTCTTCACGCATTCTTTTTTTCACTTTTATACTGAGCTTGTCGAAGTATGGCTTATCATGTGGTGATTATGCAATTCAAACTACAACTTTTGTAACGGAAGAGCCCTATTTAAAAATGAAATTTACTGTAGAGCATTTCACTCTTTAAGGCAGCTATGATTAAAGTAACAAAGAAGGGCATATTACTAAAAAAAACATCC
>CAMLET010000422.1 GCA_946479125.1 uncultured Flavobacteriales bacterium | reverse complement strand
CAGTGATGCAAATTATTCCATTCCAAATCTTGGAAAAATCAATGGTTCAGTGGTGAACGGAAAATTGGTTTCCGGTAAAATCGACTATACATCAGGTGACGTTTATGTTGGTTCCATAAGCGATTTTGAACCTGATGGACAAGGAATTTATGTTGATGGTGATAAACAAATTTTTGAAGGGAATTTTAGTGAAGGAAATATAATCGACGGACAAGTATTCGATGTAGCAACAGGCACTACAATTGTTGGAAATTTCGCTTCCTGGAAACCTGATGGTGAAGTTATTGAGTATAATTCTGCAGGTAAAGCAGCAGGACATATTTATGCGAACGGCACTGATCAAACTAAAACCCAATTGCAACAACAGGCCAGCAAGAATATTGAAACGAAAAATCAAGACGAAATAACGAAAATCAATAATGAAATCTCCCGCATAGAAAAGAAGAAAAGTGAGGATGTGACGAGGGTTAAAAATGAAAAGGAACAGTTGGAAGAAGAGACAGGTGAAATCTATGACATGTGTAATTGTCGGGTTGTAACAGCATGTTTAACAGCAGTTTCTTCAAATTTAAGCACATTTCATTACAAAGATTATTACGAAGAATACGGCATGCCATCGCCTTATGGACAAGGAAAACCTGGTTATTTAAGCGGACTTACGGTTTATCTGCCATATGACAGTGATCCAAGTGATGTTATTGCAAGTTTCGAAAATGAAATAGCAATAATGGATGAATGTTTAGCATGGAAAAAAGATAGAGCAGGCTACGAAAAGCTTAACAAAGAGAAAATTCAAAATTTGGCGGCGAATGGTGAACAAATTGTACGAAAAGCCGAAGCGGAGATAAAGTTGGCTAAACAGCGAAAGCAAGAAGCGTTAGCTCGACAACAAAACGACATGACCAAGCGTGTGAACGAAGAAAACAAAAGGTTGGCTAAAGAATTGGCTAACAGAGCAAATACAGCAAAACAAAAGCGTGATGAATTTTGCAAGAAAAATCCGGATTGCTGTTTGTCGGCGGCAACCATTGCACAGCTAAAAGCTTCAAAAAACTATTCACCTTGTGCCACAGCCCAATAATCCAAGTCTTATGAAAAAATCTATTTATCTGTTACTATCGAATGTTATGCTTTGTATGCTGTTTCATTCGAACAGTTTTTCACAAACTACTGTTGACCTTTCAACTGAATTCAAGAAAATTGAAACATACAATAATTATATTCAAATTGCGAATACTTATCATTACCAAGAACAAGGTAGAATTTGGAAGAATGTTGGCATTGGTGTTGGGGTAGCCGGATGTGCAGTAACAGCTTTAGTCTGCATTTTTAAAGATGATTTAAGCACAACGAATATACTTGTTGCTGCGGGAGCTGGTGGAGCAGCTGGTTTATTACTAAGGGGCTATGACAGTTCGGAGAGTGGTTGGCGCTATGAATACGAGCAGATTGATAAAGCCAAAGCCCTCTTCAAGAAAATTCCTAATCCTTAAGTCAGACAATTACGTCCGCACGAGGTGAAGCGAAATACGAATATTGTAATTACCAACATTTGTAATTAGTCATTATCCATCGGTTTCTTGTCCTGCATCGATTTCTGAGAATAAAACATATTCGCATAAACGTTCACAAAGTACCACATGGTTAAATTCACGTTCTGCATTTTCTTGATCTTCGTGATGTACGTTTGAATGTCGGTTTCGGTGAGTGATTTCAAGTCTTTCTTTACAGCCATTGTCCATTCGTTTAACTCCAGTTTGAAAGGAGTGTTGTCCTCATCTGAGTGCGGCTGAAATCGGCTGAAAAAATAAAGAAACGATTCATCGAAATCGGAAGCGTTCCATTTAATGGCATTGATCTCTTTTACCTGATAAGCATCAAAGGTGGCTTTGTGTTTCGTTATTATCTCACTCATCTTGGTCATGTGATTGTTGATGATTGTTTGACCTTGGGAGAATCCGTTCAATCCGAAAAGGGTAAGAAGTAGAACTAGTAAGTGTTTTTTCATGAGCCTGTGTTTACAGAATCAAAAATAGTATTTCACGATTATTGCGAAGAGCCTAGACACCTGTTTTTGTACTTCTGAAACGAAAAATACTACATTTGCCGTATGAAGTTTATTCTATTTGCTTTCGTACTCGGACTGGGATTGTCATCGTGTAAAAAACTCACACAAGCTGAGAAGGAAGATCTGGTTATTCAAAACTATCTTTCGGATCATAATCTGGTAGCGTCTAAAACCGAATCGGGTTTATATATTGTAACAAACAATCCTGGAAATGGCGATGTCTGTAATAGCCACTCCGACGTTCGTGTAAGCTACAAAGGTTATTTTGACAATGGCGAAGTATTCGACCAAAGCAGTTCAAACGGAATAGAATTCAATCTTCAAAATGTTATTAAAGGCTGGACCGAAGGTATTCCTCATTTCAAAGAAAATGGCGAAGGGATTCTATTGATTCCTTCAAGTTTGGGCTACGGTTCTCAAGGAAACAGCAGCATTCCCGGAAATACGGTTTTGATCTTCAACGTGAAGTTGATAGACGTGCTTTAAGCCTCGTCAAAGCTTTCCGAGCACTCTTTCCCCCACAGATGCACAGATTTTTTCGGCGCTTACCAGACGCCGAGAATAAAGTACTTCAAATTATTCCTGTGACAGCATCTTATCATCTGTAAGAATCAATCGTTTATATTGCAATTTTGGTTTACGGAAATTAATAAGAAGTCCAACTTCCATTCGAGAAACTGCGAGATAGTTAAGTGTTTGTTCAAAATGTTCATTACATAGGTCTGTTGCCGCTTTTGCTTCCAAAATCACAGAATCAAAAACTACGAAATCAGCGGTAAATTCATGAGGTAAAATAATGCCTTTATAATTCACTTTGTATCTTACTTCTCGAGCAAAAGGGATGTGATTCTTTTTGAACTCTATCTCAAGAGCATCCTTGTAAACAATCTCGGAAAATCCCGACCCGAGTTCCTTGTGTACTTCCATACAGCAACCAATAATTTGATATGTTTCGTCTTCCAATAAATAGTGTTCCATGTTATTTAAGATAAGCAAAAACATCATTTAATTAAAGTAACATGTAAAAAAAGGCGACTGGTAAGCGCCGCTAACTATCTGTGTATCTGTGGGAAATGTTGTCTTTTGATTTTTTCTTACAACTCTTTTGGATTCTTAGGTATTACCGAAAAACGCTCTTAACTTACAGTTAGTTCAACAGACGAATTGTTCAAAAGGTTCAATGTAAATTTCATTTGATCTTTTGAGCCCATTTGAACATTTTTTTGAACTGTTTTAAACTTGAATTTATGGCAAAGCAGGGGAAGAGTGATGGCGAGAAAGTAGAAAAAGCCATGCAGGAAA
>CAMLET010000421.1 GCA_946479125.1 uncultured Flavobacteriales bacterium | reverse complement strand
AGAAGTAACAATTGCATATTTAAAAGCACAAGTGAAAGCAGGAGCATCAATGATACAAGTTTTCGATTCATGGGCAGGAATTTTAGGAACAGAGCAATACGCAACGTTCGCACTTCCTTATCTTGATAGAATTGCAGCATCAATTACTGACGTACCTGTTACACTTTTCTCGAAAGGAGCAATCACTTCTATTAAAGCTATAAGTGCGTTAGATTGTAACACCGTTGGGTTAGATTGGAATATGGATGTTCCTCAAATGCGCGAGATTGTTGGTCCAAATAAAACCTTACAAGGGAACCTGGATCCGTGTATTTTGTACGGTAGTCATGAAACCGTTGCAATGGAAACAATAAAAATGTTAAATTCGTTCGGAAATAATAAACGACACATAGCGAACTTGGGACACGGAGTTTACCCTGATGTGGATCCAGAAAAAGTTAAAACGTTCATTAAAACTGTAAAATCCTATGAAATCAACAACTAAAAAAATGAGAGCTTTAGTTGCTTTGGTAACGCTTTCATTACCATTGTTGAGTACTGCTCAAGACAATTTGATCCAAAACGGAGGTTTCGAATCAAACACTGGAAAAGTTAAAAAACTTGGTCAAATTGACTTTGTAAACGGATGGAAATCACCAACCGGAGCTCGCGCAGATATTTTTATCTCCAATGCAAAAGTTCCTGAAATTTCTACTCCAACAAACGTTTATGGAACTGAAGCACCGAAAGAAGGTGATAGTTACGCTGGAATTGTAGCTTTTGGTTACCAGGACAAAATTCCAAGAACCTACTTAACTCAAAAGTTAACTACACCTTTGAAAAAAGGTCAAAAGGTATGTGTTACCTTCTACGTTAACTTAGCTGAAGGTTCAAAATATTCTATCAGCCAAATTGGAATGGTGATTGGAAAAAGAGAATACAATGCTACCGAGAAAGTTCCTCTAATTGAAAAAGAAGTAAGTGTAGTTCACCCTAAAAACAAAGTATTCAATTCTTACTTAGGATGGGAGAAAATTTGTGCTACTTACACAGTTAAGGAAGACGGTGAAAAATATATCACAATTGGAAACTTTACTCCAAACGGTGAAATTAAGCCTGAAACAAACAAAAAATCGAAAGAAAATAAGTTTGAGAATTTTGCCGGAGCTTACTACTTCGTAGATGATGTAACAGTTCAACTTCTTGAAGAAAAAGAGACGTGTAACTGTAATTACGAGGACGCTGAGAACAAAAAGTACTCAACAATGGTTTACGCAAAATCAATGACGAACGTAAACATGGACCGTCTTACACCGAAAGAAAGAATTGAAACGCAGTGTATCAACTTTGCTTTTGCGAAAGATGAATTGACTCCTGAGGCAAAATCAGCACTTGATTTGATCATTATTGACTTGAAGGCAAATCCTACAATGACAGTTGTTATGAAAGCAAGTGTCGATAGTGATGAGTTAGCTTATGCTGAACAAAAACCTGCTTTCGCAGATATGGATGCTCGTCGTGCTTCTGTTGTTAAAGAATATCTGAAGTCAAAAGGAATTGACCCTTCACGTGTTAAAGCAGAATTGAAAGGTGCTGACGAACCGAATACAAAAGAATTCAGAGAAGGTGACAACGATGAGTTGAAACAAGCGAAAAACCGTCGTGTACAGTTCTTCGTTCAATAAGAAAATATAAATAAACTTTATAATCCCTGGTAACTGAGCGTAGTCGAAGTTCCAGGGATTTTTTTTGACCTATGGAAAACAATTTCCCGCAATACAGAAGCTTAGAAGGTTTTAATCGTCATTACATGATTACTGATGAACGTACGTTCTATGAGGCTATTTTCCTAAACGGTGAGTGGAAAATTACCGAGATAAAAGCCGAACAATACCCAGAGATTCTTCGCATTCAGGATATGCTCAACTGTAATTTTACTTTCAGAATAGCTGAACATGAAATAGCGAGGTTATTCGAAAGTAGTTTGTAAATCATTCGGATCTTCTCCAAATAAAAAAGCCGCACTAGAAATAGCGCAGCTCTTTGACAAAGGATATCTCGACTCCGCTCGATAACCTTTTCACGATTGTTATAAAGGTCATCGAGCGGAGCCGAGATGGTCTTACTTAATCACAAATCGCTTCATTGCGTTATTCACGCGCAACATATAAACTCCTGAAGCCAATCCCGTCAAGTTCAATTCATTCTTTCCTGCAATAAGACTTCCGTTAGCCAATACGGCTCCTTCCAAATTCAGAATCTGGTAATTGTATGCCATTTTCGATTCAACAGAAAACACTCCATTCGATGGATTAGGAGAAATAGATACATTCAACTCTTCGAATTCATTCGTTCCAGCCGGAGCAGGATTATTGTGTGACCATTTACGCATAAACAACCATGCTTCAACGATCTCATTGTAATCGTAATTCGGTTGATAAGCGTAAATATGATCTGCTCCATTCATTCTCCAGTGCTCCAATGAAGCTACCGGATTACAATTATCGTAAACAAAACGATCTACAGTAATCCCATCGCCGGTTGCTGTATTTGTAAGCTGAGTTGAATCTGCAGTTGCATCACAACCATGAACATTTTGCCAAAAAGCAAGTGTTTGTGGAACCAGACTTAAACTTGGTAATGGATTAGCGTTATAAGGAACTGTTCCATCTGCAGTTCCATGAAAATGAATCACTGGAGTTTTATACATCGGAACACAATTATTAATATCAGTAGTAGACATCGTTCCTGACATACAACCAATAGCAGCAATTCTATCGTTTAATTCGCAAGCCAAATGGTAACTCATAATCGAACCCATCGAAAAACCTGCAACATATACTCTTGAAGGATCAGCCCCATAATTCAAAACAGCAGAATCAATCAATTGATTTATTAAGCCAATGTCATCAACATTCGGACTAAGGATTGTTCCATTGTTCCAACCAGCTTGTCCCCAGTTGTTGTTTAATCCTTGCGGATAAAAACAAATAATACGTGCTGTATCGGCAATTAAATTCATTCCAGTACCTGGAATATCGTTCATTGTTGAGCCTAATCCGTGCAATCCGATTACAACGGAAACAGATTCATTCTGTGGGTCAAAACCTGTTGGTAAATATTGAAGATAAGTTCTTGAAGTGGATCCTACCGTTAGGTTTTTAGTGGTCATTTGGGCATTAGCAATTCCAATCAATAACAATGTGGGTGCAAGCAGAAGTAGTTTTTTCATGATTTATTATAGATTTCACGTCTAATTTATAGAGAATTAGGGAATATCATTTATTTTTAACAACATATCCTATGATTAAACTTTTATACATACCTATTCTATTGCTTTTGGCAGCCTGCACACTTGATAGTCGACAGGAAGAAAAGCTGAATGCTGCATTTCAAGAT
>CAMLET010000420.1 GCA_946479125.1 uncultured Flavobacteriales bacterium | reverse complement strand
TAAAGACATCAAAATGATGGGTCTTCTTCCGAAACGGTCACTAAGGTTTCCAATCAGCGGTGAAAACAAAAACTGCGCTCCCGCATAGGCAATGACAACTGGCAAGGAAAATTTCGAAGATTCCGTAACTGATAAATGTGTCAATCCGGCAATTAACTTTGGTAGGGAAGGGATAATAATTCCCAAACCTATCGAGTCGATACAGATGGTCATTAAGACCAGATAAATAGCGTATTTTGATATTTGTTTTTCCATTTTATAAATAAGGTAATACTGTTTCCAAAGCAATTCCTCTCGATCCTTTGAGAAGAATTAGCATTTCTGTTGGAGGATTTTGTTTAAAGTGTTCAATCAACGGTTCTGTGGTTTTCAGGAAGATTGCCTGCGGATGTTGTCCTTTCAATTTCAGGAACTCCTCGCCAACAAAAAAACCACTCAAACGGAGGTCAATTGTTTGCTGCAAGACTTCCTGATGCACAAATTCAGCATCGTCACCCATTTCTCGCATATCACCAAGAATGAAGAATTTTGCATGCTCAGGTATTGCAGCAAAACTTTTCAACGCAGATTCCATACTGGTTGGGTTGGCGTTGTAACAGTCAACAATAACCGTGTTGTTTTCTGTTTTTGTTACTTGGGAACGGTTGTTTGAAGGTACATAGCCTGAAATAGCATCGTTTATATCCGTTTCAGCGACTCCAAAGTAATTTCCGATACATATTGCTGCCTGAAAATTGATGTAGTTGTATTCACCCACCAAATTCGTTGTCAATTCAGGGCTTTTATAGTCTTCGTTCATCCATTTCATCACAACGAATGGATTAAGAGTAACCAACTCGCCTGAAAGTTGTTTGCCGTTGTATTTAGTGACAACCGTGTTCTCAGGAAGTTTTTCGGTTAGTACTGAATCGGCTTCATTCACAAATAACTCACCGTTTGTACTTTGTATGAATCGATACAATTCTGTTTTTGTATTGATTACACCTTCTAAAGATTTAAATCCCTCTAAATGAGCACGACCAATGTTTGTAATAATTCCATGCGTTGGTTCTGCAATTTCAGCAAGTTCATTAATGTCGCCGGGTTTGTTCGCACCCATTTCAACAACAGCAATTTCGTGTGAATTGTTTAGTTGGAGCAGGGTTAAAGGAACACCAATGTGATTATTGAGGTTTCCTTTTGTAAAATGAACATTGAATTTCCTAGAAAGGACTGTACTGATCAATTCTTTCGAAGTTGTTTTTCCATTACTCCCTGTAATTCCGATAATTGGAATTGAAAACCGACGTCTATGTTCTCGGGCTAAATTTTGAAGTGACAATAGAACATCATCTACAAGGATTGTTCGTTCATCAATGAAGTATTCGCTATTGTCAATAACAACATAAGAAGCACCTTTTTCAAGTGCTTCAGCTGCAAATTTATTACCGTCGAAGTTTGCACCCTTCAAACAGAAAAAGAGTGAACCTTGTGTTATTGTTCTCGTGTCGGTGTGTACACCGTTACTTTTTTCGAAATAGGAATATATACTCATCATGTAACATAAAAAAACCCCGAGTAGCGAACTATCGGGGTTTTGTGTATTTAGAAATACTATCTTTTCTTTTCTTTTTTTCTACCGTAGTTCATTCCTACAGGAGACCCGACTCTATCCATAGCACAACGGAAACCGATTGTACAAGTAGATTGTCTTTCGTCTAAGAATCTTCTTGAACCAGCATTCAACCAGTATGCACGGTCTCTCCAAGAACCTCCTTTGTACACTCTTGAGTGATCAGAGATCAATGTTGTTGGCCAAGATGTTCTATCCTCAGGTTTGATTGGTAAACCTTCAAGGTCATACGTTTCAAAATCATTTTGGTACATCAACAAGTTTGGATCTTGTTTCGCTTCATTGATACGAGATTTTACTTCAGCGTTGTCATAGAAGATTGTACTTTCAATGTCACCATCAAGGTAATCACGGTAATCATCTTTACGGTAATTCAAACGTCCGATGTTTTCTTCTTCAACCACATTACGGTATTTCAATTTACCAGGTGTGTTTGTAATGAATTCAGAGAAACCTTCACGTAGAATAGTAATTACTTCGTAAGAATACTCATTGTCCGGACCTTGACGTAAATCGTTAGCAAAGATTCCTTCGAAAATTTCATCCTGAACGTATTGAGAAGCCTCAAGATCGTACTTGTCATTTTTCAATGAGATAGCAGAGTCAAGAATTTGATTCAAACGTAACAACAAGTCGATTTCAACAGTATCTTTTTGTTTGCTGTGAGATACGAAGTATGGATCTGGCGAATAACCGTTAAGAGCAGGGTTGTTCTTATTGTTTTTCGCTTGATTACGTGCTTGTAATCCTGCTGGAGTTTTTGGATCCGCTGGATCGTGATTTGCTCCTGAAATACGTTGGTAACGAACACGCTCAAATTCATTGATGTATTCTTTCATACCGTGTACGTCATAGATTACTTGTGTAGTCTTATCATCAATTGTTCCTTCGTTGTTCAATTGTTTCGTTTGGAATACACTTCCACGGAACGGACGGAACTCATCAAAATCTTCAGATGACATTGGACGGTAAACATCCATTACCCATTCCGATACGTTACCAGCCATGTGGTATAAACCATAGTCATTTGGCCAGAAAGAAGTAACAGGAGCTGTGATATCGGCACCATCATTCAATTGACCTGCAACCCCCATGTAATCTCCACGTCCACGTACAAAGTTTGCACGAATCGCACCAGTAAACTCTTTTTCATCCTGACGAACGAAGTGACCATTCCAAGGGTACTGACGACGCTCAGTGATTACTTCAGTTCCTTCAGTAAGGTTACCAATCAATCCAAGAGAAGCAAATTCCCATTCAGCTTCAGTTGGTAGACGGTAGTAAGGAAGAAGAATACCATCTTCCATACGAACGATACGCTCACCTAATTTTTTACCATTTCTGTTTGATGGATCAGAATCCGGAAGTTTGTTACCTCCAAGCTCTTCATTTTGCTCAAACTGATTTGCTAAATAAGCTTCTGTATTAAATGTGTTGTCATCTGATGCATCAACGTCCCATCCTAAAACGCCTTCACGGATTAGAATATATTCGTTAACACGGTCAGTTCTCCACTTACAGTAATCCGTAGCTTGTAACCATGACACACCTACAACAGGGTAGTCACGGTACGCCGGATGACGCAAGTAGAAATCAACATACTTTTCGTTGAATGCTAAAGGACTTCTCCAAGAAAGCGTATCAGGCAAAGCATTTTTGTAAATCATGCTGTACTCCTTGTATGCTCTTCTCAACCAGTAAAGGTATTCACACCAATGGAAATTGGTTACCTCTGTTTGATCCATGTAGAATGAAGAAACAGTAACACGTGCCGGACGA
>CAMLET010000419.1 GCA_946479125.1 uncultured Flavobacteriales bacterium | reverse complement strand
TCAAATTCGAATAAAGGTCATAATACTCACTTCCCAACGATACTTTTGCAATGTCTTTTAAGCGAAGGATTTCTCCGTCTGGATTCGCTTTGATAATGACATTTTCGTATTGTTCAGGTTCGTTATATCTATCTGAATAAGCCAGTACGTATTCCAATGCTTCAGCTCGGCTTCCGTCACCACGACCAATTCGTCCTGCTTTTCCGATGACACTTTGATCCATCAATGCTTCCATTACTTCATCTGGTGAAATACTATAAGCACGCATTCTGTCAGGATTCAACCAAATACGCATAGCGTACTGACGACTTCCAAGGATTTTTGCCTGACCAATTCCGTTGATACGCTGTAACTCAGGAATCATGTTAATTCCGGCGTAGTTGAACAAGAATTTCATATCCGAATTCTTATCCTTACTGTACAAGTTCACGTACATCAACATCGACGGCATGATAGGCGTAATTACAACACCCTCACGCTGAACCAGGATGGGAAGTCGGTTGGTAACCTGCTGTACGCGATTGGAGATTTGCACCAGGGCTTGATCGGGATCGGTTCCGAGGTTAAATACTACCTGAATGTTGGCTTCACCAGCACTGGTAGCATCAGATGTCATGTATTTCATTCCCCAAGCTCCGTTGATGGATTGCTCCAACGGAATAATTACGGATTCCATTAATGATTTGGCACTTGCTCCAGGATATGAAGCAGAAACCATCACCATTGGCGGCGCAATTGACGGGAACTGTGATGTAGGCAATGTTTTGATCGAGATGATCCCCATGAAAATAATCACGAGTGACAAAACGATTGCCAATACAGGTCGTTTTATGAATTTAGTAAACATATCTTACTGTTTTTTCGGTTGATAATTACTCAACGTAAACATTCAATTTCTTAATGATGCTTTCAGGTTTTTCGTACTTGTAAGCAATTTTTTGTCCGTTCGTCACCTTACGAATTCCTTCAACCAAAACACGTTCACCAGGATGTAAACCTTTCTTGATGATATAGAGATCAGGCATTTCTGAAGCGATAGAGATTTCACGCGTGTGAACCACATTCTTGCTATCGATAACATAACAGTATTTCTTCTCTAAAACTTCGAAAGTCGCTTTTTGAGGGATGATCAACGCTTTCTTCAAAGGTGTTGTCATTTGAATGTTTCCTGTTTCACCGTGACGTAAAAGAGCTTCTGGATTTGGGAATGTTGCTCTGAACATGATTGTACCAGTTTCGTTGTTGAAGTCGGCTTCAATTGTTTCTACTTTTCCAACGAAATCGAACAATTCGTTATTGGCCATTAACAAACGCACTTCAGTATTACCAGTGTTTTTAACAACTGATTTATAGTTCAGGTATTCTGCTTCCGGAACGTTGAAGTAAACCCACATTTTGCTGTTGTCTGATAAGTTTGTCAACAAATCGCCTTCATCGATCAAACTTCCCAATCGTGCATGAAATTGGTCAATGTAACCGTCGAATGGAGCTCTAATTTCAGTGAACTCTAAATGCACTTTCGTTAAAGCTAATTCAGCTTTGGCTTTATCATATTTCGCTTTAGCCATTGCTTGCTCGCTTTTTGAAACAACGTTGTTATCAGCCAATTTTGAAGTGGTTTGGTATTCAATTTTCGCAAACTCAGCTTCAGCTTGTGCTTTTTGCATTTCCGCCTGATACAATTTTGGCATAATTTGGAACAACAACTGTCCTTTCTTTACAAATTGACCTTCGTCAACATAGATCTTTTGAAGATAACCGCGTTCTTGCGCACGCAATTCGATGTGACTGATGGAGTGAATTTGACACACATAATCTTTAATGATAGTTGTGTCTGCCTGTAAAGCACTAGTTGCTAAGTACTTTTGAGCAACCTCTTTTTCTTCGGACTGTTGATTACAGCTAGTTTGCGTTAACAAACCTACTAATCCAAACAATAGCAGGAATTTGTTCATAATAAATTGTATTTGAGTATTTGTATAAGCAGCAGGCAATACAAGCAAACAGGTAGTTTACTGTACAGCAAAACGAAGTATATCCAAAAAGGGCTGCGAAATAAAATAGAAACTAAAGGATATACTCCTTAAGGTCTACAGTCTGAAATTTTCAAACTCAATAAAAAGGGGAAGTTCGCTCTTACGACTGAAATTGTCGCTTAGAACTAAAGAATTTGCGGATTTACCGTTATCAGAATCAGATGTGAAAATGTAAGCAATGAAATCGCGGTAAATACATTCAAGCACCTGATCCTTATCATCTGCTTCATCATCAAGTTCCTCACCATTTTCTATGGTGTATTCCTTTAACTCTGTGAAGTAAGATGTATAATGCTTGTGTTGTTTTGGAAAAGAAACCTGATCATAAGAAACTACTTTTTGTCCTGGTGTTGAAGCAAATGCAACATTGAGTCTGAGCACAGACGCCAATACTGCAAACAACATCAGTACAGAAAAAGTAGACTTACAAATGAGGTTTCTCATGGTGCAAATGTATATTCTTTTCTTTATGTGAAGAATTAATTTATTCTTAATTCACTTGTTAAAAAAACTAATTACTTAAACGTTGAAGCGGAAATGCATGATATCACCGTCGCTTACAACATATTCTTTTCCTTCAACTTTGAATTTTCCAGCTTCTTTAACAGCAGCCTCTGATCCAAGTGTTGTAAAGTCATTGTACTTCATCACTTCCGCACGAATAAAGCCTTTTTCGAAATCTGTATGGATAACTCCTGCAGCTTGTGGCGCAGTAGCTCCAACTGGAATTGTCCATGCACGAACTTCTTTTACTCCAGCAGTAAAGTATGTCTGAAGATTTAATAGAGAATAAGCGGTACGAATCAAACGATTGACTCCCGGCTCTTCCAAACCAAGTTCTTCTAAGAACATTTGGCGCTCTTCGTACGTTTCCAATTCGGTAATATCAGCTTCGATCTTTGCTCCAACGATCAAGATTTGGGCTTTCTCATCTTTCACTGCTTCACGAACTGCTTCAACGTGAGCATTTCCTGTTAAAACAGAAGATTCTTCAACGTTACAAACGTACATTACAGGTTTTGAAGTAATCAATTGGAATTTTTGAACCATTTCCTGCTCTTTTTCATCCAATTCCATTGAACGAACCGATTTTCCTTGCTCCAAAACAGCTTTAATAGCCAAAGCCAAATCATTTTCCTTAATGACTTCTTTATCGCCTGATTTCAATGTACGAGCCAAAGACTGAATTCTCTTTTCAATTGATTCCAAATCTTTCAACTGCAATTCGATATCGATGATTTCTTTGTCGCTTACCGGGTCAACACGTCCGTCAACGTGAATAATGTTTCCGTCTTCGAAACAACGTAAAACGTGAAGAATAGCGTCAGTTTCACGGATATTTGCCAGGAACTGAT
>CAMLET010000418.1 GCA_946479125.1 uncultured Flavobacteriales bacterium | reverse complement strand
ATACCTGCAATACGTGCCATAATTACCCTTGTCTTTGTTTTAGTTTAGGATTCTTTTTGTTAATCACGTAAACTCTTCCTTTTCGTTTAACGATCTTGCAATCTACAGATCGTTTTTTAACTGAAGCTCTTACTTTCATTTTGTGTTGTTTTAGTGATAAAGCATCAGCTTAAAAAGCTGACGCCCTATCCATTATCGATGTTAGTTCCTTACTTATAACGGAAGGAAATACGTCCTTTTGTTAAATCGTACGGTGACATTTCTACTTTCACTCTGTCTCCAGGAAGAATTTTAATGTAAAACATTCTCATTTTCCCCGAGATATGAGCAGTAATCACGTGACCATTCTCTAACTCTACACGAAACATTGCATTAGACAATGCTTCGATAATTGTTCCATCTTGTTCTATGGATGATTGTTTAGCCATGTCTTAAATTCCAGATGAAATTTCACTAGGTGATCTTCTACCTCTAACTCTTGCGCCTTCCATCAAACCATCCATGTGACGGTTCAACAAGTAAGATTCAATTTGTTGTAAAGTATCCAATACTACACCAACCATAATCAACAACGAAGTTCCTCCGAAGAAATACTCAAATCCTGATGTAATTCCAGCTGCTCCAGCTACCGACGGTAAAATCGCGATAATTGCCAGGAACAAAGAACCAGGTAAAGTAATTCTTGAGATCAAGCTATCCAAGTAGCTTGCAGTTTCTTCACCCGGACGAACGCCTGGAATGAATCCTCCATTTTTCTTCAAATCATCTGCCATCTTGCGTGGACTGATCATAATTGCCGTATAGAAATACGTAAAAATGACAATCATCAACCCAAGGATCACATTGTACCAAACTCCTTTAACATCACCAATTACACCGCCAAGTCCTTCGTTGTTACCAGCGAATAACATAACAGGAATGGTCATAATTGCTTGAGCAAAGATGATAGGCATTACACCAGAAGCATTTACCTTTAAAGGCAAATAGTTTCTAGCACCTTGCTCATCAACAGAGCGAGCACCTACAACACGTTTAGCCGTGTTTAAAGGAACTTTTCTCACTCCTTGCACAATCAGGATAGTACCAAGAACAATCAACAAGAATACAATGATCTCAAGAACGATCTTAAGAGGAGTACCTTGATTAATTGCTACTTCAGTGATGAAAGCATTAGGAAGACGAGAAAGGATACCAACAGTGATCAATAAAGACACTCCGTTTCCAATTCCTTTATCCGTAATACGCTCACCTAACCAAACCGCAAACATAGAACCAGCAACCATACACATAACAGCAGTAGTCCACCAAAGCGGACTATTTAATGTTTGTGCTGGATCCATAGCTCCAGGAATTTTAGATGCGTACAGGGTGATGTAGGTTGGTGCTTGAACGGCACAAATAGCAATCGTAAGGACGCGGGTAAACATATTAATACGTTTACGACCAGACTCACCTTCGTTCTGCATTTTTTGAACCGCAGGCACAGCCATCCCTAGCAACTGCATAATGATTGAAGCACTAATGTAAGGCATGATACCGAGAGCCATAATGGACACGTTGGTAAATCCACCACCGGAGAACAATGATAACAATGTTTCCAATGGAGAGTCTCCTTTGTTTCCTGATTGACTCATCACTACCGCCTCAGCACTTACACCAGGCAACATGATAAACGATCCGATTCTATAGAATAGAATTAGAGAAAGCGTAAGAATAATACGCTTTCTCAATTCCTCTACTTTCCAGATGTTCTTTATGTTTTGTATAAACCGTTTCATAAAAAAATGTCGGCAAAGTTAATTAGATTTCTGAAATAGAACCACCTTGAGCTTCAATTCCTGCTTTTGCAGTAGTAGAAAACTTATGAGCAGTAATATTCACTTTAGCTTTTAATTCACCACGACCAAGGATTTTCACCAAGTCATTGCGTGATACCAATCCGTTGTCACGCAACACATCCAACGTAATGTCTGTAATGTTTTTACGATCAACGATAGATTGAATAGCATCTAAATTAATTGCTTTGTATTCAACACGGTTAATGTTCTTGAATCCGAATTTAGGAACACGACGTTGTAACGGCATTTGTCCTCCTTCGAATCCTACTTTCTTTGAATAACCAGAGCGCGACTTAGCACCTTTGTGTCCACGTGTAGCAGTACCACCACCACCAGAACCGTGTCCACGACCGATACGCTTATCACTATGCGTTGCGCCTGCAGCTGGTTTTAAATTATTTAAATTCATCTCAATTCGATTTAAAGTATTATTCTACCACTTCAACTAAATGTGAAACCTTCTTGATCATACCAAGAATTTGTGGTGTTGCTTCTTTTTCTAGTACTTGGTTCAATCGGCGGAATCCTAACGCTTGAATCGTCTTTTTTTGACGAGCCGGACGTTTGATAGTACTGCGAACCTGTTTGATTTTAATCGTAGCCATCTTTTCCTTTATTATCCGTTAAACACTTTATCCATACTAACTCCACGTTGACGAGCAACAGTAACTGCATCACGCATAGCTGAAAGAGCATTCATTGTAGCCTTCACAACGTTGTGAGGGTTAGATGAACCTTGAGATTTCGCTAGTACGTTATGTACACCAACTGATTCAAGTACTGCACGCATCGCACCACCAGCAATTACACCGGTACCTTCTGTTGCAGGTTTCAATAGAACTTCTGCTCCACCGAATTTTCCTTTTTGAGAATGAGGAACTGTACCTCTTAAGATTGGAACTTTAATCAAGTTCTTCTTAGCGTCATCAATTCCTTTAGTAATAGCTTCGGTAACTTCTTTCGCTTTACCTAGACCATGACCAACAATCCCGTTTTCATCACCAACTACAACGATAGCTGAGAAAGAGAACGTACGTCCACCCTTAGTTACTTTGGTTACACGGTTAACCGAAACCAATTTATCTTTAAGCTCAATATCTGAAGCTTTAACTCTGTTTAATGTTTGTGCTGCCATATTCTTAGAATTTTAGTCCGCCTTCTCTTGCAGAATCAGCTAATGATTTAACACGACCGTGGTATAAGTAACCATTACGATCGAAAACTACTGTTTCTACTCCAGCTTTCTGAGCCTTGTCAGCAATTTCTTTTCCTACTACAGCAGCCTGACCAACTTTATTTGATTTGTCAGCCGCTTTGTTCTTGTAAGAAGATGCTGAAGCAACCGTTACTCCTTTTGAATCATCGATAACCTGTGCATAGATCTGTTTATTAGATCTGAACACAGACAAACGAGGAACTGAAGTTGTACCTGTAATTTTCTTACGGATACGACGTTTGATTTTAGCTCTTCTATTGATTTTACTAAATGCCATAACTTTTTAAAATTATTTTTTACCTGCAGATTTACCAGCTTTTCTTCTAATCTCTTCGCCCA
>CAMLET010000417.1 GCA_946479125.1 uncultured Flavobacteriales bacterium | reverse complement strand
CAACTTCCAATAAAACCTGCTGCTCCTGTAATGACGATCATGAATGCTAATTTTGAGTACAAATTTACAAAAGTAAACTCACAATAGCTTCTTCATTTTTTTCGTTTAAAGTACCACCTTTCTATTAATCGAACCCTACCGGAAGGGAATAATTCAATATTTAGAATTTCCATTTTGCGGTTATTCAACTTTTCAAGCGTAAATAAACCCATCGTATTGGTAAAACCAGTTGTGGCATCGTAATTTCCAAAACCAAATTGTTCCCCATCAACGCTCATCCACCAGCGATTTGCCGTAAACAAAGTTGTTTGAAAAAAAGAATAAACTTCACTTTGAAGAGCTGAACTGTACTGCAATTCATACGCATCAAGGTATTGAAAATCATCTTCATGATAAAGAAACAAAGTACCCAAATCACTCCACTCATTTGTATTAACTAAAGTTCCCAGCGTGTCATAATTTTCCTGAACCACTTTTTCAATAGTCCAGGGCCCGGCGGCACGTGTCATTACTTTTTTAGGTTCGTCTTTAAAACAACCTGTTAATTGGAAAACCAAAATCACCAATCCTATAATTGTGCTACTTTTTCTCATCTGAACCAAATGTTAACTGTAGTCCGAAGACTCCTCTTGAAATTCTATACACTTCTTTCAATCCTTCTGTAGTTGCGGCAATTTGATCTTGTGTAGCAGTTGACTGAAAGTATTTCGAATCCGTAGCGCTGTTAGATTCCGAAAAATCACCACCCAAATATTCTGATTTGTTAATCATAAAACTCACGTCCAAAAAGACACCAAGCATTTTTGTGAATCGATATTCTATCCGACCTCCAACCAAACTTGTTAGGCGCCAACTGGTATAAACTCCATTCAAACTCCTTTCTCCTCCATAACTTTTGGTCTTTCCGTAAGAATAAAAAGTACTCAGATTCAAACTATTGATGCTCATATTTAAATAAGGAATAAACCCAAATTTCTTCTTGCCAATTCGCCCACCAATTTGAAGTTCGAAATACGCGTTTTTAAATTGGAAAGAGCGACTTTGATCATACTCGTATCTAGCTTTGGATTGAAAACCTATAATTTTTCCCAAGTTGATCCCTGTAACAAACCACTTCATCCGGAACATTCCTCCGAAATGATAACCCATCCCAAAAGGATTAAATTTTGCAGGTTCAATCATGGAGCTACCGCTGTTTTGAGCATTATAAGTTTCCAGATATGTTTTGAATCCCGGGAAATTTAAATGGGAAGCACTTACTCCTCCCTGAAGTTGAAATTCAAATTGTGCGAAACTGAAATTCCGGCAAGAAATCAGCAAAATTGCGATTAGGATAATTTGTTTCATTTGCTGATTTTTGGTTTGATAATTAGACCACATTGCAGGTAATTGAGGTTGAAAATCCAGTCTTCATAAAGCGCTCCACGACCAACCTCTGATAATTGATTGAATACCAAACCAATTTCGGGTCGCAGCGATATATCTAGCTTTTCGTTATGAATGACTGCAAACTCGATTCCAACTCCATTGACAATATTTAGCGATTTAGATCCTGGCTTATATCCACCGGAAAGCAACAGAATTCTATATCCCATTGTTTCCCGTTTAATAGTCTCACTTCCTGGTGATTCAGCACTGAACTTGATGCGGTAACGGACAAATCCAACATCATAGAAAAATCCAATTCGTTTAAATGGAGTGTAGGTGAAATTGTAGTGAATTCCTCCGAATTTTGATTTCAATGCAAAAGTTTCCTCCAAATTTTGGGTGACATTTGTCCTTTTCCCGGATGCGCTGTTGCTCTTCCCTTCGAAATAAATGCTGTGTTTCGTTTTCTCTGATGCTTCAACCTCCAAACCCAGAACAAGACCGCTGTTCAACTGATCCCAATTCAGTTCGTTCGTTACATCATAAACATCTGTTGAACCGCTAAAACTTGGCGCATTGGATGCGGCATCATAGGAATAATTATATCCCAAATTAAACTTTGCGGCCAAATTTGCCTGCTGACTTTCGAGGTAATTGTAGCGTCCACCAACAACACCAATTAGCAATCGAACTTGCGAAGTACTTTGAAAAGAAAGAAACCAAAGCAATCCGATAAGGAGTATCTTTTTTATCATCGTTGCAAAATTGGAAAAGTCTGTCCCACAAATCAATATGTCAATTGAGGTATTTTTCTTTTTCAGTTAACCGATTTGCGAATTATTTTCTATCACTCAGGTGTCTTTTTTAACAAGGTTCCAGGTCCAAAAAAGGTCATTATCACTAAAAAATGGTAACTTTGTATCCAATTTTTCAAGACTTGGAAACAGTATACATTACCCGAAGAGAACATTTCAATGCAGCCCATAAACTATGGCGCGAAGAATGGTCTGATGAAAAGAATGAAGCAATTTTCGGTAAGTGCAGTAACAAAAACTGGCACGGACACAACTTCGAATTATTCGTAACCGTAAAAGGCGAGCCCAACCCGGAAACAGGTTTCGTGATCAATTTAAAAGACCTGAGTGTCATCATCAAAGAGTTGGTGATCGAAGAACTCGACCACAAGAACCTGAACCTCGATGTGCCATTCTTAACAGGAAAACTGGCTTCTACTGAAAATCTGGCAATTGAGATCTGGAAAATCATTGATGCTCCGATCCGACAGGCCGGCGGACAGCTTTGCAAAATCAAACTGGTAGAGACGGAAAACAATTACGTAGAATACTTCGGCGGTAAAGAACCGTTTTAACAATAGACACTTCGACTCCGCTCAGCGTCCTTAAGACTTCACTGAAAAGGTGACTGAGCAGAGTCGAAGTCACTTTTCAATTTTCAATTCAAACTATGAGCGAATTTCATTACAACGACGACACGACAGAAAACATTTCCAACGTTTACAAATCCATTCTTTCACAAATAGGCGAAAATCCGGAACGCGAAGGACTGCTAAAAACTCCCGAACGCGTTGCCAAAGCATTGCAATTCCTGACCCAGGGATACGACATCAAACCGGAAGAAATTTTAAAAAGCGCTTTATTCCACGAAGAGTACTCGGAAATGGTTATCGTGAAAGACATCGAAGTTTATTCCATGTGTGAGCATCATATGCTGCCATTCTTCGGAAAAGCACATATCGCTTATATTCCGAACGGAACAATTGTGGGACTGAGCAAAATCCCGCGTGTAGTTGACGCATTCAGCCGCAGATTGCAGGTACAGGAGCGTTTGACCATCGAAATCCGTGATTGTATTCAGCAAACATTGAAACCAAAAGGAGTAGCCGTTGTGTTGGAATGTCAGCATATGTGCATGCAGATGCGCGGTGTTCAAAAGCAGAATTCAGTAACTACTTCCAGTGCATTTACCGGGTTGTTCTTAAGTAACGATTCAACCAGAAAAGAGTTTATTAATTTAGTACAGGCTA
>CAMLET010000416.1 GCA_946479125.1 uncultured Flavobacteriales bacterium | reverse complement strand
GTTTATTCTATAGGAAGTCCAATTGTAAACTATGCACAGGTAAAACTTTCATCAAATGAATTCCTTGTGATTAAAGTAAAAAACCAAAGTGAGAAAAACTGTTACGTAAAATCGGTGACTTTCAACGGTAAAAAAATAACGAACTGGCAATTAAAGCATAGTGAGTTAATGGCAGGCGGAATCTTGGAATTCCAAATGACATCAAAACCCGTAAGATAACGAACCAGGCATTGTTCTGTTAAATAAAAAACGTAAATTGTCGCCAAACTATGTTACTTATGAAACAGAAAATTCGCTTTGCCGCTGTCTTCTGTCTTTCGATGATTTATGCTTCAGGCTCATATGCCCAGGAAGCTAAAACATCAAAAGGACCTTGGAGACGGATTGAAGAATCGTCGTTTACCGTTAGTGGTACGCGCTACATTCAACCCACAGAGTACTTAACATTTTCTCTAGATGTTGAAGCACTCAGAACAACACTCTCGACAGCAAAACGCTTGACAGATCCCAATTATGTTCCGGTTTACATTGATCTTCCAAAACCAGATGGTTCTGTTGGAACTTACAAGGTTTGCGAGAACGAAACAATGGCTCCTGAATTAGCTGCTGCTTTCCCTGAAATTAGAAGTTATGATGGAACTGCCACAGACAACAGTGGCGAAGTAGTGAAATTTGACTTGACTCCACAAGGATTTCACGCAATGACCCTTATTCCAGGGAAGAAAACAACTTATATCGATCCGTATTCCTTTGGTGGCGGAGACATTACGCACTACATCGTTTATTCACGTGAACATTTGACAAGAACAGAATCGTTTGTTTGTCATTTGGATGAAGAGGAGCTAGCTACAGAAATCCATGGCGATGAAGTTGTAACTCCAAAAACTTTTGGAAACTGTACAAAACGTACGTACCGTTTAGCTTTGTCAGCAACGGGAGAATATACTGCATTTCACGGTGGAAGCGTGGCTCAGGCACAAGCTGCACAAGTTACAACGATTAACCGTGTGAACGGGGTTTACATGCGCGATTTGGCTGTTACACTTACAATCATTGGCAACAATAACATTTTGATCTTTACAAATGCGGGATCGGATCCATTCACTAATGGAAATCCTGGCACAATGATCAATCAAAATCAAACGTATACAAATACCAACATTGGAGCTGGGAACTATGACGTAGGTCACGTTTTCGGAACAAACTCCGGTGGTTTGGCTGGTTTGGGTGTTGTTTGTAATAACAGTCAGAAAGCAAGTGGTGTTACAGGTAGTGGTGCTCCAATCGGAGATCCTTTCGATATTGATTACGTAGCTCACGAGCTTGGACATCAATTCTCAGGTAACCATAGTTTCCGCGGAGCTACAGGTTCTTGTTCTGGAAATGCGAATAATGGAACAGCAATGGAACCAGGTTCAGGAAGCAGTATTATGGCTTACGCTGGAATTTGTGCTCCTCAGGATGTTCAGCCAAACTCCGATGATTATTTCCATGGAGTGAATTTGAATGAAATGCACATTTTCATTAATGGTTCAGGAAATAGTTGTGCAGTTGCAACAGCAATTCCTTCGCAATCTTCTCCTGTTATTACAGGAACTACAACAACGGCACTAACCATTCCGGCAAATACTCCATTCGCACTAACTGCAATGGCAACTGATGCAGATGGTGACGTGCTTACTTACTGTTGGGAGCAAATGAACAATCAATCAGGAGCTGGAGCGGCTCAACCACCGGTTGCAGCAAATACAGGCGGACCAAGCTTCCGATCACTAGACCCAAGTTTAAGCGGAACGCGCTATTTCCCTTCAATCGCATCATTAATGTCTGGTGGACCTTTCACATGGGAAGTTTTACCATCTTCAACAAGAACAATGAACTTCCGTTGCGTGGTTCGCGATAACGAAGTAAATGGTGGATGTAATGATCATGAAGACATTACGATTTCAACAACTTCAACTGCTGGTCCGTTTATCGTAAACAACCCAACAAATACAGGAATTACGTGGCCGGGAAATAGTTCTCAAACAGTAACATGGGCTGTAGCAAATACTGCTTCTGCGCCAGTTTCTTGTGCAAACGTTGATATCTATTTGTCAATTAACGGGGGGACATCATTTACATTGATTGCAGATAACGTTCCGAATGATGGTTCACAAGCTGTAAACGTTCCGAATACGGCTTCAACAACAGCTATCATCATGGTAATGTGTGAGAATGGAACTTTCTTCGATGTTTCGAATAACGTTTTCACAATCACTGCTGCAACTAACGATTACTCGTTGTCATTGCAAAACACAAACATTTCTGCTTGTCAGGGTAATGATGCTGTTTACACTGTAGTTGTTACTGAAATTGGAACAGACAATAACCCTGTAACTCTTGGAACAACAGGGATGCCGGGTGGAGTAACTGTTAACTTCTCTCCTAACCCTGTATTGCCTGGGAACAGTTCTACAATGACGATTTCAAACACGTCAGGAGCTGCAACAGGAACTTATAACTTTACAGTAAACGGCACTTCTGCAACAGGAACGCATAATACAACTGGAACACTTTTAATTTCAAGTTCAACTATTGCGAATTCTGTGCTAACATTACCTGTGAATACAGAACCTTCTGCACCAATTTCTACGGTATTTAACTGGACGAATGCAGGATCTGGATTGATGTATGATATTCAAATTGCAAGCGACCCAGGTTTAACTACAATCGTAGAATCTCAAACTGGTTTAACAACAAACTCGTACACAGCAACAACACTTGATCCGGCAACAACTTATTACTGGGTAGTTTATACTTATAATTCTTGTGCAACTGCTGTGCAATCAAACATTTTCTCATTCACAACTGCTAGCTGTGGAAACTATGTTTCAACAAACGTTCCTGTAACAATTTCTGCTTCAGGAACTCCAACTGTAACATCAACATTGAACGTATCTACATTCGGAACTATTGATGATTTGAACGTAACTGATTTGGTTGGAACGCATTCATGGATCAACGATTTGACTATTCGTTTAACTAGTCCAGCCGGAACAACAGCAATTTTGTTCACTGGAATTTGTGATGACGAGGACGACTTCGATGTTAACTTCGACGACGAAGCTGCAGCTGGAGCTTTACCTTGTCCGCCAGTTGGAGGAAATAGTTATCAACCTGATGAAGTGCTTTCAGCATTTGATGGTGAGCAAATGAACGGAACATGGACATTAACCATTACGGATGGCGCAAACCAAGATGGTGGTACGCTTACAGGTTGGTCGCTAGACATTTGTTTCACACCAACAGTTCCTTGTACAAACCCAACGGTTCCAACAATTTCAGGAACAACTTCGTTCTGTGCAGGAACTTCAACAACACTTTCGGTTGCAACTGGTAACTTGAATGATGCTTCTAACTGGCAATGGTA
>CAMLET010000415.1 GCA_946479125.1 uncultured Flavobacteriales bacterium | reverse complement strand
AGATAGAACAGTTACTCACCTATCAATCTTTGGTGGAATATTACGAAAGTTCGGCTTTGCCCTCTGCCAAAAGCATCACGGATAACGTAAGAAAGAGTTACCAAAACGGAGACATTTCCTACGTGGAGTTCATTCAGGGCATTCAAACATCATTAGACGTGCAATCCAATTATTTGAGCGCCGTTCTGAATTACAATCAGGCAGTGATCAATTTACAATACTTATTGAACCAATAATTCGAACAAGATGAAAAGAAAAAACATTTTATATATAGTGATCGTAGCTGTTGTAACAGTTGTGATCGTCTGTTTCATTTCCTATTCCGGAGGTGAAAATGAACCTGCAAAAACAGAGGAAGCACATGAGGAACATGAAGGAGAAGCAATCACCACGAAAGAGGTTGAATTGAATCAGGCTCAGTTTAATGCATCGGGCATTGAATTGGGAACCTTTGAAATGAAAAATTTGAGTGCCGTAATCAATGCAAATGGGTACACCAAATTACCTCCGCAAAACCAAGCAGATGTTTCGGTTCTTGTTACAGGAGTTGTGCGCAGTATCAATGTTATTGAAGGTCAGTTCGTGAAGAAAGGACAGACCATTGCGGTCATTGAAAGTTTAGAGTTTACCAAACTTCAGGAAGCATACTTAACCTCTAAAAGCAACTTGGAATACCTGACAACTGAATATGAACGTCAGAAGACCTTGAATGATGAAAACGTCAATTCGAAGAAAGCCTTACAACGTGCAAAATCAGACTACGAAACAGAAAAAGCACGGAATGCATCCTTGAAAAAACAACTCAGCACCCTGAATTTATCGGGATCAGGCGGTGCAATTTCTACCATGTCGGTGAAAGCGCCAATCAGCGGATACATTACGGAAGTGAACGTGAAAATTGGAACGAATGCTGAACCTGGAAAGCCCATGTTTACCATTGTAGACAATTCGAAAATGCACGTCGATCTATTGGTGTATGAGAAAGACCTCCAAAAAGTGAAGACAGGTCAAACCGTTCGTTTCATCCTCACCAATCAGGACAATGTGGAAATCAAAGGAAAGATTTTCAGCATTGGAAAAGCCTTTGAGAATGAAACCAAATCGGTTGCCGTTCATGCCGACATTCTTAACGACAAACAAATTTTAATTCCCGGAATGTATGTAAATGCATTAATTGATATAGGCTTAAATAATGTGAAAGCTTTACCAGTTGATGCCGTAGTAAAAGCAGACGGAAGAGAATTCATTTTTGTATTGGAAGAACACGCCAAAGAAGAGAACCACGATGAAGAAGCGGGGCATGAACATGGTGACGGACATGAACACAGCGAAGGTAAAACCTACCATTTTCAACGAATCGAAGTGAAAACGGGAACTACCCAATTGGGATATGTTCAGGTTACGATTTTACAAGATATTCCTGCGAATGCGCAAATTGTATTGAAAGGCGCATACTACATTCAAAGCCATTTGTTGAAAAGCGAAGGTGGCGGAGGACACGAACATTAAATAGAACTGAAAATTTGGGCAAAGTCTTAGGGGCTTTTAACATCAAGTAATGACTTTTTCATCTCTGAGGTCTTTGCCCTTTTTAAAGAAAACGAATATGTTGAAATATTGGGTTCTTTCGTTAATTGGCAGTTTTCCTGCCCTTACTTTTGCACAAGATGCAAGAGTGGAAAGTATATTGGAGGAATTCAATACGGATTCGCTAAACAGTCAAGTGCAAAAACTGAGTGGCGAAATTCCGCTTGTTATAGGCGGACAGTCTCATGTTATTTCATCCCGATTATACAATCAGCCGGGCAATGTTCTGACGTTTAAATATGCGAAAGAGCGCTTTATGCAGGCGGGATTAGAAATTGACTCACTCGTGTTTTCTGCTAACGGCAAGAATTTATTCGGAATCAAGAAAGGAACAATATTTCCTGAAAGGGTTTGCATCATTGGTGCGCATTACGACAATTTACCAACTGGAACTTTTGCTCCGGGTGCGGATGATAATGCAAGCGGATGTGCCGTCGTTTTGGAATCGGCTCGGATCATGGGCGAAATGGAATTTCCAAACACGATCATTTTCGCACTTTGGGACGAAGAAGAACTGGGATTGATCGGCAGTACAGCTTACACGGCACAGCAACAAATTCATGGGGATTCTTTGCTTGGTTATATCAATCTTGATATGCTCGGATGGGACGGAAACAATGACAATCTTACGGAAGTTCACGTAAGACCAATAGCCAATTCCATTAGGCTTATGCAGATGGTAGTTGATTGTAATGAACTTTACGACATTGCTTTGAACCTTGAAATCGTGAATCCAGGAAGCGTAAACAGCGATCATTTTCCATTTTGGCAAAAAGGATATTCAGCTATTGGTATTAATGAAGAATATGTAGGTGATTTTAACCCGAACTGGCATCAGACTAGCGATGTCTTTTCAGCATTCAATCACCAGTATTTCGAAGCGAATAGCCGTTTGGCGCTTGCATCATTTGCAACAATTGCCCTGAATAAAAGTGGTAATCTCAGCGATGAAGAAGCAATTAGCAATTCCATTTTGTTCCCCAATCCTGCTTCCGATATTGTTTACATTCAATTCGAACAGGCAATTTTAAGCGAACTGAATGTTAGCATTACTGATAATCTAGGACGAATGGTATTTGTTTCAGATTATGAAAAAGTCGATCAGATCACTATTCCTGCGACGGAATTTCGTGCAGGCTTTTATAGAATCCAAATCAACACAGGAGAAATTCAAAAGAACTTCTCCTTCATAAAGAATTGAATTTAGAACATTAAATGATTAGAATATGATTAATAAAGATCCAAATCACGTTCACACCTACGATGCACAAGGCAGAATGACTTGTTGCTCATTGGAGGAAAAAATAGACGCAAAAAGCGGTACTCCTCATATTCACAAACAAGATCATGATCACGATGATGAAGATGGGCATGACCACGACCACGAACATTCAAACGGTGAGAAACCTGCTTGGATGCAATACGCTCCAGCAATTGTCAGCTTTGCACTTTTGCTGACAGGAATCTTATTCGAACAAGTTTTCAAACCTGCTTTTTTTGAAGGAACGATCAAACTCATTTGGTACTTGGTGGCTTACATTCCAGTTGGTCTTCCCGTAATGATTGATGCGGGAAAATCCATTGCAAAAGGAGCATTCTTTTCCGAGTTCTTCTTAATGACCATTGCAACGGTTGGCGCATTCTTCATAGGCGAATATTCTGAAGGAGTTGCAGTAATGGTTTTCTATTCCGTTGGGGAACTGTTCCAAACCTTAGCGGTGAACCGTGCGAAAAGAAGTATCAAAGCCTTATTGGATATTCGACCTGATACGGTGAATGTAATGCGTGACGGAAAATTGAAAACTGTTTCTCCATCAGAAGTTCAGATCGATGAAGTGATC
>CAMLET010000414.1 GCA_946479125.1 uncultured Flavobacteriales bacterium | reverse complement strand
GATAACCAATGTTTGATATGGCGTGCATTTGCAAGAAGAGGTTGTGGTTTATCTGCTGATTCAGGAAGTCCGAATGATGCCGCTGATCAAACTGAAGCTTTTGATGTTCCCCAAACGTGTTTAATGAGTGTTGGTGAGAATAAAATTTCTGAATTGATGGTTTATCCAAATCCAGGAAATGGAACTGTGACTATTGAGTTGGCGAATTCCTTAAATCCAAACCAAATTCAGGTTACTGATATTACTGGAAAAACAATTTTGGTTCAGGCAATTGTAAGTGGTTCTTCCAATGTTCAGTTGGATCTGTCGGCGTTGAGCAAAGGTGTTTATGTTATTCGTGTTACTGACGAAAGAGGAGTAACGAGTAAAGAATGGCTTAAATACTAATTGGAGGAGTTTTTGGCTGAAATTAGCGATGTTGATTAAGGCTGTAACCCTTGCCGCTCCAGCGATGAACGGGATTTCCCGATTTCCCGAAATTCCTGGGCTTTTGGTGTGATACTTCGACTTCTTGCCTGTTCGGCAGACAAGCGCTCAGTATCCAAGACAATATTGAAAAAAGGGTTATTCTAGTTTATCTTGAATAACCCTTTTTATTTTACTCAAAATCAATTGAAGGTTATCGAGCGTAGTCGAGATACATTTTCAATTTCTGCCTATCTTTGCCCCCAATTTCACAGTCAATGATTACAATAGATAGCTTAAAAGTTGAATTTTCTGGTCGCACATTGTTTAGCGATATCAATTTCGTGGTTAATGAAAACGACAAAATTGCCCTAATGGGGAAAAACGGTGCCGGGAAATCAACGCTGATGAAAATCATTGCTGGCGAAAACAAACCAACTGGTGGAAAAGTTTCTGCTCCAAAGGATGTTGTAATCACTTATTTGCCTCAGCATTTGCTTACAGAAGACAATTGTACTGTTTTCGAGGAAACAAGTAAGGCTTTTGCCGGAATCTTTGCAATGCGTGACGAAATTGAGAGCATCAATACTGAGTTGACTGTTCGTACGGATTACGAAAGTGACGAGTATATGAAGTTGATCGAACGCGTTTCTGAATTGAGTGAAAAGTTCTATTCAATTGAAGAGATCAATTACGACGGTGAAGTTGAGAAAGTACTGAAAGGAATGGGTTTTGAGCGTGAAGATTTCACACGATCAACTTCAGAATTTAGTGGTGGTTGGAGAATGCGCATTGAATTGGCCAAAATCCTGCTTCAAAAACCAGATCTTATCTTGCTTGATGAGCCCACAAACCACATGGACATCGAATCCATTCAATGGTTGGAGGATTTCCTTATCAATAGTGCAAAGGCGGTAATGGTTATTTCTCACGACCGTGCTTTCGTAGATGCGATCACAACACGCACTATCGAGGTAACAATGGGTAGAATTTACGATTACAAAGCAAGTTATTCGCATTACCTGGAGTTAAGAAAAGAACGCAGAGACCAACAGCAGAAACAATACGAAGAACAACAAAAATTCATTGCTGAACAAACGGATTTTATTGAGCGTTTCAAAGGAACATTCTCGAAAACACTTGTAGTTCAATCGCGTGTAAAAATGCTGGAAAAGCTGGAAATTATTGAAGTGGATGAGGTGGATAAATCATCTCTTCGTTTGAAGTTTCCGCCAGCTCCACGTTCCGGCTCTTATCCTGTTGTAATTACAGATGTGGAAAAAGCGTATGGAGATCATTTGGTATTTTCTGATGTGAACGTAACGATTGAACGTGGTGATAAAGTAGCATTCGTTGGTCGAAACGGAGAAGGAAAGTCGACTTTGGTGAAAGCCATCATGAACGAGATTGAAGTGAAAGGGAAGGTGGAACTGGGTCACAACACACAGATTGGATATTTCGCTCAAAATCAAGCTTCCTTGTTGGATGAAGATTTGACCATTTTTGAAACTATTGATAGAGTTGCTGAAGGCGATGCGCGTTTGAAAATCAAAGACATGCTTGGTGCATTCATGTTTGGCGGTGAAACTTCTACAAAGAAAGTGAAAGTACTTTCAGGTGGAGAAAAAACGCGTTTGGCATTAATGAAATTGCTTTTGGAACCAGTGAATTTGTTAATTCTCGATGAGCCTACGAATCACCTTGATATTCGTACAAAAGACATTATAAAGGATGCCTTGAAGGCATTTGACGGAACCCTAATTCTCGTTTCTCACGACAGGGATTTCCTGGATGGTTTGGCTTCTAAAGTCTTTGAGTTCGGAAACAAAAAAGTGAAAACACACTTCGAGACGATTGGAGAATTCCTTTCAAGAAAGAAGATGGATAGTTTGAGAGAGATAGAACGTAAGAACTAATGTTATCTCGACTCCGCTCGATAACCTTGCATCCTTTCGAAAAAGATTAAAAGGTCTTCGAGCGGAGTCGAGAAGCCTTTTCAATTAAGAAATAACCGTCCGTATCACATCCAGCGATTTCAAAGCTCTCCAGCCGGAAATCTGATAACTAAGGTATGCGATAAGCGCATCCATTGCAAGTATCCGTTCTTCTTTATTCAGATGCAGCGACAGTAATTCTGAACGATCCATTTCCAGCGCCATTTTGCAGGCTTCAATTCCTTTTGTGTGATGATAAAATGGGTGATCTGGTTCGAGTGAAACAAATGCTCCTTTTTTGAAATCAAGATAAGTAGCGGTTGGATTATCGCATTCGTCCGGAGTAATTCCAGCGTGACGAACGCATTCCGCCAAAAACCAAAGTGGATAAGCACTCAACTCTTCTGAAGCGTTGAGCCAAGCCAATTCTTGATGCAGTTGTTCTACAAATGCTTTGTCGGGCTGACCTTGATTCACCAAATGACTCACTACTTCTGCCATAAAAAAGCAAATACAGGATTTCATTGGATTGATAGAAAGCTGAGAAATGGGGAAGAGCGTTGACCAATCGGTGATTTTTCCCATTTCGGAATCGTTCCTGCGGTAATACGTGAATTCGACAGGCTGCATGGGAAGAACTGTTACACCTTTCTTCTTTTTGGCTCCCTGAAATAAAAACGATTGTAAACCGTGTTCTTTTGTAAGAATCCGAAGAACATAACTGGATTCTGAATAATCGGTTTTGCCAAGAACAATTCCATGATCTACTGTTTTCATCGCAAGTGCTTAGCGTACAATTGCAACTTTACCCACTTTCTTTCCTTTTCCTTCGTTGGTAGCAGTCCAAATAACGTAAACACCACTTACTACTTTCTCACCAGTAAGCGTTTTACCGTTCCATGTTGCCGTTCCGCCGTTCGAGGTAGTTTGGTAAACCAGATTTCCTGCAGCATCCGTAATTTTCACATCGCTGTTGTATCGAATTCCCTGAATCGTGATTACGCCATCGTATTCAGGAGTAACAGGATTAGGGAAAACAGTTGTTGTTGCGTAAGTCGCGTCTTCAAAACTCGCATCTGTTCTTAAAGAAACCAA